>CAJAOB010000466.1 GCA_903941205.1 uncultured Burkholderiales bacterium
GCTCAAGGAGTTCGGGCAAAACGCGCCCGCGGGCTCGGAGTTTTTATGCGACACCCTGAGCTGGATGGCCACCGGCTGCGCGGCGCTGCATCCTTCGGTGTGCCAGACCCATGCGCAGTTCAAGTGGGGGCCGCGGCGCATGCGGGACTTCACGGCGCCGCACCCACGATTGGTGCTTTTGTCGGAGCATCCCATCATGGAAGCCTATGACTTCAGCACCGCCTTGGCGTTTGCCAGTTTTCGGGCGCTCTGGGGCGTGCCACTTTACGGCGCCGTGCGACTGGGCGTGCGCGGCTGAAAGCATTGAAGGCCGCGGTTTCGTCGCAGGCTGAAGGCCTTAAAGGGTTTCAGGTCTGGTTTTCCTGCTTGCCCTTGTTGACGCTGTTCACCATCGCTGGCACCGAGGCCAGAAAGGCGGTGATGTGCAGCGCCATGACTTTGTCAGCTTCCAGGGTCGACGCATCCCGGTAGATATGCCGGCGGATCGCCAGATGGGAAATATTGCCGTGCAGCGTCCAGCCCATTTCGTGCGCTAGCGCCGGGTCGGACGGCAGGCTGAGGCCGGCCTCGAAAACCGCTTCCTCGATGATGGTGTTGAGCAGGGTGCGGATGATGGCGGCGATGTAAGTGGGCGCCATTTCCACTTCGGCCAGCGACGCATACAAAAAGAGGCGCAACCAGCGCCGGGTGAGGATGGCGTCGTAATACTCGCGGTAAAAACTGCGCAGTCGCTGCTCCAGCGGCACGCTTCGGTCGCGCAGCTGGACCAACCAGACGACCTTGAACGGCCCGGCGATTTCAGCCTCGTAGACCGCGTTGATCAGGGCTGCCTTGTTCGGGAACACGCTGTAAAGCAGGCGCTGGGACACGCCGCAGGCCTCGGCCAGCGCGCGGGTCTGCGCTGTCAGCCCGTATTCGGCAAAAAATTCGAAGGCCTTGCTGAGGATTTGCGCGCGCCGCTCGGCCGCTGGCAGCCGAACCGTGGCCCGGCGCTGCCCGGTCCGAGGCTTGATCGTGGTCGCGCTCGCGGGCGGCTGCGCAGCGTCCTGGCGGCGCGCGGCCAGCAAATCCGATTTGGCTTTCATGTCGCTCTGGGGGTGGCCGGGCACCGGGTGTGAATGTGAGCTGTACTTTAGCCGCAAAAACAACATCGTCATATGACGATATAAACTCCGGCATCTGCTTCATTTTTGAACTTTGAAACCCAAGGAACATGCCGTGATCTATGAAATGCGCACCTACCAGGTACAAGCCGGCAAGGCCGGTGAATTCCTCAAGATGTACGAGCAGCAAGGTCTGCCCCTGATTTCACGCTATGCGCGCCTGATTGGCTGCTGGACCAAGG
Organism: uncultured Burkholderiales bacterium; assembly: GCA_903941205.1. Classification (GTDB taxonomy): domain Bacteria; phylum Pseudomonadota; class Gammaproteobacteria; order Burkholderiales; family Burkholderiaceae_C; genus Polaromonas. Next base: position 1,346 of record CAJAOB010000466.1, read on the forward strand.
AATCCGGCGTGCTGAACTCCGCGGTCTTCATTTGGGCTTACGATGATTTTGCGCACCGCACCAGCCAGCGTGCCCTGCTGGCAAAAGACGCCGAATGGACCGCCTTCGTTCCTTCCATGCTGCCCTACCTGGTGCACCAGGAGAGCGTGTTCCTCAACCCGGCAGCGTTCTCGCCATTGCAGTGAAGTCCAGGTACGAGTTCCAAAACGGCGATGGCCTTGCAACGCGTTCTTATCGTCACTTGACGATATGCTGATTTCCATTCAATAATCTTTCACGGTCGGGCTGGCAACAATCAGGTTGCCAGCTAACTTTGTGGCCGTCGCGGCGGCCTGTGTTGCCGCAGCCAACCCTTCAAGGAGTGTGAGCGAATGAACAATATCTGGACCGACGACGCTTCGCGCCGTGACTTCCTCAAGATGAGCGCCGCCGCAGGTATTGCCGGCACGGGCGCGCTGGGCCTGAATGCCTCTGCGCAAGCCGGGCCGCTCAACTTCTACACCTGGTCGGCTGCGGTCGACCTGGTCAAAAGCCACCTGACCGCATTTGAGACGCGCAGCGGCCTCAAGGTCAATTACAGCAACTCGCCCTGGGCCCAATACCGCGACACCATGGTGACCAAATTTGTCGGCAAGGCACCCATGGACGTGATGTGGGTCTCCGACAGCTGGCTGCCAGAGTGGGCCGAGGCCGGCTGGATCGCCCCCATCGACGGCTACCCCGAGCTGATGAAATACAACGCAGAAGCCGACGATTTCTGCACCAAGTCCATGCAGCACAAGGGCAAACAGTACGGCCTGACCTATTACAGCGACTACATGGCGTTCTTCTACGACGAGGAGATCCTCAAGAAGGCCGGCATCAAGGCACCGCCCACCACCTGGGAAGAACTGGTCGCGCAGTCACTGAAAATCAAGGGCGCCGGCTTGAGCGAATACCCGATGATGCTGTCGATGGCCCGCGAGAGCTGGCTGATCGAATTCCTGAGCGCCATGGTTTTTTCCAATGGCGGTCGTTTCGCCGACGACAACGGCGCTGCCGTGATGGCCGACCCCAAGCGCGGCGCGCAGCAAGCCATGCAATGGGTGGTTGACGCCGTCAACAAGCACAAGATCATCTCACCGGCCTGCGTGGAAACCGGTGAACTCAACGGCCTCAAGGCCTTTGGCGCCGGTAACCATGCCTTCGCATTGCTCAGCCGCTACCGCATTCGCACGCTCAACGATCCCAAGCAATCCGCGATTGCCGGCCGTGTCAAGCAAGCCATGATGCCCGCCGGCCCCGGCGGCTCGCACACCACCGTGGGCTGGATGCGCTTTCACGGCATGAGCGCTCAGGCCGCGGCCGACAAGACCCGCGCTGCCAATGCGGCCAAGCTGATCGAATGGTTTGGCGGCAAGGCAGGCAGCCAGTACCAGTTCCAGAAAATGCTGTTTGCAGACCTCGGTACGGGCTTTGGCGTCAAGCAGCTGTTCAAGGATCCAGAGGTCCAGGCCAGCTACAAAAAATACTCAGACATCGCCATGTTTGAAAAGCAGCAGCAACTGGTGCGCAAGAAAGACGTGATCACGCGCTGGTTCGGCGAGTGGGACGAGGTCAATGGCACCGCCTGGCAATCTGCGGTGCTGGGTAAATCCACGGTGGCCGCGGCGCTCAAGAAGTCGTCGGACGCCTGGAGCGACATGCGCAAGTCCTGATCTCGCGTTGCCTGCGGGCCGCCGGAGGCACCACGGCGGCCTGCAGGTACCTGAAAGACTTCTGATGCAAGAAACCCAGCCGCCCCGCCGACGCCGCTTTGTGCTGCCCAGCAGCGTTTATGACCAGAAAAGCGCCATGCTGTTTCTGGCGCCCATGATGCTGGTACTGACCGTGGTGGCGGTATTTCCGGTTCTTTACTCGTTCTGGATCAGCCTTTACGACCTCAAGCTGACCCGCCCGCACCGGGTGCCTTTCGTCTGGTTTGACAACTACGTCAAGATCTTCTCGGACTCGCTGTTCTGGGAGTCGGTGATGCGCACTGCCAGCTTCACCGTCATGTCGGTATTGGCGATCATGCTCATCGCCACCCTGATGGCCATGCTTTTGAACGAAGAGTTCCGCGGCCGCCGCGTGCTGTCGGCGATCCTGCTGATCCCCTGGGCCATTCCCTACGTAGCCAATGGCCTGATGTGGAAGTGGATTTACGACTCCGGCTACGGCGCGCTCAACGGCCTGCTGCTGCAACTCGGACTGATCGACAAGTACGTGGTGATGCTGGGCGACACGGACAAGACCATGTCGCTGATCACCAATGCCTTTGTCTGGAAGGAAGTGCCGCTGGCCACCATCTTGCTGCTGGTCACACTCAAGTCGATACGCGGCGACATTTACAGCGCCGCCAAGGTGGACGGCGCCAACGCCTGGCAGCGTTTTGTTCACATCACCCTGCCCTCGCTGGTGCCGGGCTTTGCGCTGGTCATGATTTACGAATCCATGATGGCCATACGGCACTTTGACCTGTTCTTCATCCTGACCGAAGGTGGGCCGGCTGACGCCTCGCATGTGGTGGCCTGGCAGGTTTATGTAGAGACCTTCCGCAAGCTCGCCTTCGGCACCGGTTCGGCGCTGGCCTACATCATGGCCGTGGCCACCTTTGTGCTGGCTTATTTCATCATCCGCAGCACCAGCCGCAAGCTGTGAGCGCCCCGACTCTTCACGCAGGAACTGCTTCATGAACCGATTCATTCCGGGCCGACGCGCGCTGCTGTTCTTCGCCTCGGTGCTGTTCTCGCTCTACGTGCTGGCGCCAATCGCCTGGCTGGTGTCCTCGTCGATGCAGTCCGAAGCCGAGATCACCTCGGTGCCGCCGCACTGGATTCCGGAAAAGCCCACGCTGGACAACTTCGCCGTCATCTTCAAGAAGAGCGAGGAAGTGGTGACTTACGAAAACCGCAAGCAAGGCGACACAGCCACCGGGGGATTCATCCCGTCAACGGCGGCGAACCTGCTGCCGTCGATGAAAAACAGTTTTCTGGTGGCGCTGGCGGTGGTGGTGCTCAATTTGCTGGTGAGCGTGCCGGCGGCTTATGCGCTGGCCAAGATACGCTTCATTGGCCGCAGTTCCTCGATCTACTTCATGCTCAGCACGCGGGTGATCCCGGACATCGCGCTGGTCGTACCCTTCTTTTTGTTCGTGCAAAAGCTCGGCCTGATGGACAACCTGTGGTCGCTGATCATCACTTACCTGGCCATCACCGTGCCCTTCAGCATCTTCATCCTGACCGGCTATTTCGAGTCGCTGCCTGACGAGCTGGACAAGGCCGCGCGCGTGGACGGTTGCTCGCGGCTGCAAACCTTGCTGCTGGTGTTTTTGCCACTGTCGCTGCCGTCGCTGGTGGCGGTGGTGCTGTTCGCCTTTTTGACCAGTTGGAACGAGTTTTTGCTGGCGCTGATGTTCACGCAGACGCCGGCCTCGCAAACCATGCCCATCGTGGTGGCCTCATTCACCTCAGACTTCAATATCAGTTTTTCATTCATCAACGCCGCTGGCGTGATGGCCATCATCCCGCCGGTGATCATCGCCATCATGTTTGAACGCTACATCGTTTCAGGTCTCACCGCGGGCGCGGTGAAGGGCTGAGGCAACCACAGGAGTTCATCGTGGCCCGCATCAATTTCGAAGCCGTCGGCAAGCAATATCCCAATGGCTTTACCGCGCTCAAAGATCTCAACCTGGACATCGCGGACAAGGAGTTCCTGGTCCTGCTGGGGCCTTCGGGCTGCGGCAAGTCGACCACACTCAACATGATCGCCGGACTCGAAGATGTGACCGACGGCACACTGCGTTTTGACGATGCCGTCATGAACAGCGTGCCGCCGCACCAGCGCGACGTGGCCATGGTGTTTCAGAGCTACGCCCTGTACCCGCACAAATCCGTTTACGACAACATTGCCTTCGGCCTGAAAATGCGCAAGTACCCGAAGGACGAGATCCATCGCCGGGTGCTTGACGCGGCCCGCCGTCTTGAGATCGAGCCTCTGCTCGAGCGCCGGCCTGACCAGCTCTCGGGCGGTCAGCGCCAGCGCGTGGCGCTGGGCCGGGCCATGGTGCGCCAGCCGCAGGTGTTCCTGATGGACGAGCCGCTGTCCAACCTTGACGCGGCCCTGCGGATTTCCATGCGCGCCGAGATCAAGCAGTTGCACCAGGCCATGCAGACCACCTTTGTTTATGTAACACACGATCAGGCCGAGGCGCTCACGCTGGCCGACCGTATCGTCGTGATGCGCGGCGGCGTGGTGCAGCAGATCGGTGTACCGGATGAAATTTACGAGCATCCCAGCAATATGTTCGTGGCCTCGTTTCTGGGCAACCCGCCAATCAACTTTCTCGAGGGCCGGCTGGCTGTGCAAGGCGGGCAGGCGGTGTTCGAGCGCGGCGCGCTGCGCATCACGCTGCCAGCATCCATGGCCAGCAAGGTCAGCGGCCAAGACGGGCGCGAAGTGGTGCTGGGCCTGCGCGCTGAAGACGTCAGCGAGACCGACAACCCCGAAGCCGGCGCTGCCCTGCCCGGGCGCATTGGCTCGGTGCTGCCGGTGGGCTCCGACCAGTTTGTGGAAATGGAAGTCGAAGGCTGCAAACTGTTCTTTCGCCTGGGCAAGGAAAGCCAGCGGCGCAGCGGCGACAACACCACGCTGGCGGTCAACCCGAACCGGCTGCACCTGTTTGACAAGCAAAGTACGCAGAGCCTGCTGTAGAGCCAGTCTTCGCTGACCCGAACAGAGCTGGCATTGAAACCCGCACCTTTCACCTACCACCGCCCGTCCACGCTGGCCGAGGCGCTGGACTTGCTGGCTGATCTGGCGCCCGATGCCAAGCTGCTGGCCGGCGGTCAGAGCCTGGGGCCCATGCTCAACATGCGGCTGGCCAGTCCGGCGCATCTGGTCGACATCAATGACCTGAGCGAGTTTTCGCGCATCCGCCTGGCCGGCGACTGGCTGGAGGTCGGCGCGCTGGCGCGCCATCACGAGCTGGCCGATTCAGAGTTGCTGCAAAACCATTGCCCCTTGCTGGCGCAGGCCGCGCAGACCATTGGCCACTACGCCATTCGCCAGCGCGGCACGCTGGGCGGCAGTCTGGCGAACGCCGACCCGGTGGCGCAACTGGCGCTGGTGGCCGTGACGCTGGATGCGCGCCTGAAGCTGGTGCGGCGCGGGGCTGAGCGCGAAGTCAGCGCACGCGATTTTCTGCGCTCCGCCATGACCACAAGCCTGGCGCCGCAGGAACTGCTGCTGTCGGTGCGATTCCCGCGCAGCACGGGCCGCGAGGCCTCGGCGCTGCGGATTTTCAACCGCCGCCATGGCGACTACGCCATCGTCGCAGCGGCCGTCACCATGACGCTGCAAGACGGCCAGGTCAGCCAGCTCCGGCTCGGCGTGAGCGGTGTGGCGCCCGTGCCGCTGCGGCTTGATGAGGTCAGCCAGCGCTTTGAGCACCAGCGCCCCGATGCCCGCTGGCGGGAGGCTGTGGCGCTGGCTTGCGCCCAAGCGGTGGAACCGGAAGAGGACGAGCGCATCCCGGCTGTCTACCGGCGCGAACTGACGCAAACGCTGGTGGCCCGGGCCCTGGGCCGGGTTCTTGAAAAACTCGAACAAGCCGCGAACGCCGGCGCCACGCCCACATGATCGAACAACGCATCTCGCTGACGGTCAATGGCACGCTGGTGGAGTTTGATGCCGAGCCGCGCAAGCTGCTGTCAGACGCCCTGCGCGAAGACTGCCGCCTGACCGGCACCCATGTTGGCTGCGAGCACGGCGTGTGCGGCGCCTGCACCGTGCTGGTCGACGGCCGGCCGACGCGCGCCTGCCTGACCTTTGCGATCCAGATGGAAGGCCATGAACTCACCACCATCGAGGCGCTGGGCACGCCGCTGAAGCTGTCGGTGCTGCAGCAGGCGCTGCATGAATGCCACGGCCTGCAATGCGGCTTTTGCACCCCCGGCATCGTGATGACTTTTGAGGCCTTCCTGAAACACACACCCGACCCCAGCGAAGCGCAAGTCCGCGAGGTCTTGTCAGGCAACCTGTGCCGCTGCACGGGCTACCAGAACATCGTGGCGGCCATCTTGCTGGCCGCGCGGCGCTTGCGGGAGGCCGGCAGCCATGGCGCTTGAGTCTTTCCGGCACATTGGCGCGGCCCATCCGCGCAAGGAAGACGCGCGCCTGCTGACCGGGCGGGGCCGCTACATCGACGACATCGACGTGCCGGGGGCGCTGCACGCCTGTTTTGTGCGCTCGCCCCACGCCCATGCCCGCATTTTGGCCATCGACGCGGCTGCGGCCCGGGCCTTGCCCGGCGTGGTGGCGGTTTACACCGGGCAAGACCTCGCGGCATGGACCACGCGCCATCGCATGGCCCCGGCCATCGACGGGCTGCAAGCCATGGAAATGGACACCCTGCCCACGCTGAAGGTGCGCTTTCAGGGCGACCCTGTGGCCTGCGTGATTGCCAGCAACCGCTATCTGGCCGAAGACGCCGCCGAGCAGGTACAGGTGGACTATGAGTTGCTGCCGGCGGTGAGCTGCATGGCAGAGGCCTTGCGGCCGGGCGCGGCACTGGTCGACGAGGCGCTGACGTCCAACCTGCTGTCGCACCAGAGCGCCACGCATGGCGACGTGGCAGCGGCCATGCAAGCCGCGCACCGGGTGGTCAGATCGACTTTTTCACAGCATCGGCAAACGCATTTGCCGATCGAGACCCGCGGCTGCATTGCCGACTGGGACGAGGGCCGGCAGCACCTGAATTTTCATGTCGGCATACAAGTGCCGCACCCCTACCGCAGCACCCTGGCCGCGCGCTTGCGGCTGACGGAGTCGCAAGTGACCGTGCTGTCGCCCGATGTGGGTGGCGGCTTTGGCCAGAAGATCGCGCTGTACCGCGAGGAGCTGACGGTGGCAGCCGCCTCGCGCCAGCTGGGGCGGCCGGTGCGCTGGCGCGAAGACCGCATGGAAAACCTGCTGGCGTCCTCGCAAGCACGCGAAGACCTTTGCCACACCCGCGCCGCGGTGGACGCGCAAGGCCGCGTGCTGGCGCTGGAGCTGGACATCCTGGAAGACTTCGGCGCCTACAGTTTTTACCCGGGCAACTACCTGGCCCGCGTGGTCGCGATGATCATCACCGGCCCCTACCGGATCGCCAACTACGCCTACGACGTCAAGGTGGTCTTGTCCAACAAGGTCGGTAACGGCCCGATGCGCGCGCCCATGTCGATCACCAGCTGGGTCATGGACGGCACGCTCGATGCGGTGGCCCGTGAACTCGGTCTTGATCCGGTCGCCGTGCGCCGCGTCAACATGCTGCGCCCGGATGAACTGCCCTACACCATGGCCACTGGCGAAGTGCTTGAAGACGTGACGCCGGTCCAGACCATGGAAGCGGTGCTTGCCGCGATTGATTACGCAGGCCTGCGCGAGCGTCAGGTCAAGGCGCGGGCCCAGGGGCGCTGGCTCGGCGTGGGCTTATGCAATGTGGTCGAGTCCACCACCTACGGCTCCAAGTTCTACAAGTCCGCCGGCATCGCGGGCTCGGGCCATGAGGCCGCCTGGTTGCGCATCGAGCCTTCGGGCGTGGTCAATGCCTCGGTCGGCCTGGGGGCCACGGGCCAGGGCTACGAAACCGCGCTGGCCAATGCGGTGGCTGACGGCCTTGGCGTGGCGCCCGCCAGCGTGACCTTGCACCTGGGTCACACCGACATCGCGCCCTATGGCATGGGCAGCCGCGGCGCGCGCGGCGGCACCGCGGGCGGCGGCGTGTTGTACCTGTGCGCGCAGCAGGCACGCGCGGCGGTGCTGGCCATTGCCGCGCATCTGCTGGGTTTGCCCGGCGCGCAAGACCTGCGCCTTCAGGACGGCTGCATTCAACAATGCGTGGCCGGCGCTTGGAACGACACCCGGCTGGGCCTGGCCGACATTGCCCGCGTTGCCTACCTGGACCCGCTGGCCTTGCCGCCGGGCATGGCGCCTGGCCTCGAATTTCACCTCAGCTACGAGCCGCCGCCCATGACTTACTCCAACGCCGCGCATGCCTGCGTGGTGGAGGTCGACGCGGCCACCGGCGCCGTGAAGATTGAGCGCTACGTGGTGGCTGAAGATTGCGGCACCGTGCTCAGCCCGGTGGTGGTCGAGGGTCAGCAACACGGCGCGATTGCCATGGGCCTGTCGGGCTCGCTTTATGAGCATGTAGAGTACGAGCGCACGAGCGGTCAGAACCTGTCAGGATCGTTGGCTGATTACCTGGTGGCCACGGCACATGAGCTACCCCATTTCGAGCTGATTGCCATGCACACGCCCAACCGCAGCACGGCGGCCGGCATCAAGGGCATGGCCGAGGGCGGCGTGATGGGCGCCATCGGTGCCCTGACCAATGCAGTCAACGATGCGCTGGCGCATCTGGGCGTGGTCGTGGACCGCCAGCCCCTGACCCCCATCTACCTGCGGGCTCTGGTACGTCAGGCCCAGGCAGCAAACCTGCAAACCTGGAAATTACCGCCATGACTGTTTCTCTCGCGAAGGCCCATGTGGGCTTCATCGGCCTGGGCATCATGGGCCAGCACATGGCTGGGCATATCCTCGCAGCCGGTCACACCCTGCGCGTTTACAACCGCACTCACGACAAGGCCAGTGCGCTGGTTGAGCAAGGCGCTTACTGGTGCGATTCGCCCGCGGAGGTGGCGGCTGATTCGGACATCGTGATCACCATGCTCGGATTCCCCAGCGATGTGGAGCAAGTCTGGCTGGGCGAGGCGGGCCTGATCGCCAATGCGCATCATGCGCTACTGATCGATATGACCACCTCCAGCCCCGAGTTGGCACAACGCCTGGCCAGCGCGGCCACGGCGGCCGGTCACCTGGCGCTGGACGCGCCGGTCTCGGGCGGCGACGTCGGTGCGCGCGACGCCAAGCTGTCCATCATGGCGGGTGGCGAGGCGGCAGCCTTCGAGGCAGCGCTACCCGTCCTGCGCCTGATGGGAACCAACATCGTGCACATCGGGCCGGCCGGCGCCGGTCAGCATACAAAAATGAGCAATCAGATCGTCATCGCGTCCACCATCATGGGCGTGTGCGAAGGGCTGGCTTACGCACGGGCGGCCGGGCTGGACGCTGCCACAGTGCTGCAAGCCATTGGCGGCGGTGCCGCTGGCGGTTTTCAGCTCAACGTGATGGGTCCGCGCATCATCAAGGGCGATTTCGCACCCGGCTTTTTCATTGAGCACTTTCTCAAGGACCTGGGCATTGCACTGGCCGAAGCCGAGCGCATGAACCTTCCCCTGCCCGGGCTGACGCTGGCCCGGCGGCTTTACATCGAACTGGCCGAGCAAGGTCTTGCGCGGCTGGGCACGCAAGCACTTTTTCAGCATTACGTGAGCGGAGTCTGAGCATGGAATTTACCGGCGAACACCGGCTGCCCGTCACGCAGCAAAAGGTCTGGCAAGCGCTCAATGACCCGGAGGTTCTAAGAGCCAGCATTGCGGGCTGCCAGCAGCTCGAACGTCTTTCGGACACCTCTTTTGCCGCAGTGGTCATCGCCAAGGTGGGGCCGATTTCTGCGACCTTTCGTGGCGCGGTCGAACTCAGCGACCTCAAGCCGCCACACAGCTACACCCTGACCGGTCAGGGGCAGGGCGGCGCGGCCGGCTTTGCCAAAATGCGCGCGCACGTCGCGCTTGAGCCCGAGGGCGACAACACCTTGCTGCGCTACACCGCCGAAGCCGAAATCGGCGGCAAGTTCGCCAGTGTCGGCAGCCGCTTGCTGCAAACGGTGGTCAAGAAAAACGCCGACGACTTCTTCACGGCCTTTGCCCTGCAGCTCACGGGCGGTCCGGCAGCGCAGACACAAGCACCGCTGGCAGCTGTTGAAGCTGTTGATCCGACCGGCCAAGCTTTGCACAAGGCCGGCATCAACGCAGCCACGCCCTACCCGCTAGCGGGCACGAGCAGCTGGGCTGCGCCGGTTCCCGCCTGGCTGGTCGTGTTTGCGGCAGGTCTGGGCGCCGGTTTGGGTCTGTGCCTCGGGCTGCTGCTGCACTGAGCGCCGCGCGCATCAGGTCGTCGCCCCGGCGCCCGGGCTAGGCGCTGGCGCTGAACCAGCGGATCTGGATTGGAACTGGATTAACCGGCGGCCCCTGACGGCCAAGAAAAGAATACCCAAAACCCACGATCTCAACGCACCGAGCCGCCAGCAGCGGCCGGTATATCGCCCACTTGAAGGTGGCAATCCTTGTGTCATCGGTGCCGCTTTGGGTGGATCGCCTGACCACGCCCAGCAGCATGCCGGGCAGGCTGAATTGAGCAGTGGCTGCGTCCGCAAGGGCCGGGGTAGACATACGGACCTGGACCTCCAGGATCCACCATTCATCAGGGCCCCGGTGCAGCGGCACCTGCGCCCAGTGCACTGGCGCGCCCGCGGCCAAGCTACTCTCCGTGGCAACGACTGGTTCCAACGACATGCGCGACGGCCTGCGGACCGGCTTGCCTCGGGCCGCACGCCGCAAGGCCATGGCGCTGGCATTGGCTGCTTGACTTGCGGCAATCTGCTTGGCGCTGGAGGTGTACATGTGCAGTTCGCCTTCCTGGACACTGTCTGTTTCTGCCGCCAACTCTCTCAGGATTTGATCGGGAATGTGCTTGCCCAATGCCTCGCGCAAATAGCGCAAACCGGCGCAGACGATCACCTGGACGCAGCGCAAGCGTGCTTCCTCGAGAAAAATCTGCCAGTCCACCTCGTCACTGTCGATCAGGGCGCCGGCATCAATCGTCCAGTCTGCGGCGTTGTCCATCGACCAGCGCACCCCGTGGACCAGCGCGATCAGCAGGGCATCGGTCGTACAGGGCACGCGGGTGGGCACGCCGCGCCAGGTCAGCGCCTGCGAGCGCGCCCAGAGGCCGTTGTCGTCGCCCTTGAGACGGTTCAGGTGGTTGGAGAAATGGTGCAGGTCAATTTCAGCCTTGCCTTTGCGCAGCGACCAGGCGTGGTGACCGGCCACCGGCGCGAGCTTGCGCAAGCGCAGCTGCCAAGGCTCGTCGACGATCTCCCAGCCGGCTCGCTCGAGCATCTGAAAAGCCGCCAACTCACGGCCGAGCGGTACCAGCACATCGACATCGCGAATCAGCCGCTCCTGCGCCGTCGACGCGTCCAGTGCAATTCGCGCCGCGCCCTTGAAGACCAGCGTTGGAATGTCAGCCTGCGCCAGCGCCGCCAGCCCGGTCAGGCCCTGCTGCAAACAGATCTGGCTCTGCACCCACAAAAACTTGCGAATGCCGAGCACGCGCGGCCGTATGGGCGAGTCGGCTTCGAGCTCGTCGATGCGCGCGGCCACCGCGCCCAGCATGCGGACTTCGTTCCAGGGCGTGGTGTCAATGTCATGGTCGCGCCGCCAGGCCTGCCAGGCCAGACGCGCCTGCGCAAGCGGCGCCAGCGCAGCGCGCGCCAGCAGATCCAGCGATCCGCTTGGCGTGCCGTCCATCTTGTCAGTTGCGGGGGCCGTACTCATGCCGCAGCACGCCTTCGCGCGATCGCCAGGCGCGCGACTTGCAGCAAGGCGCCCTCCCGCGCGGCCTGGCTCATGCTCAAAGAGGCCGGATGAAGCCGGCGCCGCATGACCAGCCGCTGATGCTCGCCAAAGCTCGCCCCGGCGCGACGCGCCCGGTCAACCCAGTCAATCCAGCAGCCCAGACGCAATGCCGGGTTGAACGCGCCGACCCGCTCAAAAATCGTACGGCGCACCAGCGTGGCACCAGCCAGCCAGGCCGTCTGCGGCGGGCGCGGGCTCAATCGCCCGGCGTCTGCGGCGCTCAGGCTGGGGCAGACAAACTCGGTCACGCCGCCAACGCAAGCGTCCAGGCCAGGATTTGCTGAAACATGCGCCAGCTGGCTTTGCAGGCAACCGGGCTCCCACAGGTCATCAGCATCCAGAAAGGCCACCCAGTCCCCCCGGGCCGCCGCGAGCCCCGCGTTCATGGCACTGGCCACGCCGCTGTTGGCCAACCGGATCAGCTCGCTCCCCGCCAAAGCGCCAGCCTCGGCAAGGGCAGCGGTGTCGTCGGTCGAACCGTCGTCAACCACCACGACTTGTGCGGGCGCGAGGCTTTGCGCCTGAATGCTGGCCAGCGTCGCTGCCAGCGTGCGGCCGGCGTTGAAGGCCGGCACGATCACGGAAACAAGGTTCTGGGTCATGGCAGGGGCTCCAGGTAGCTCGCGAAGTCGCGCAGCGGCGCCGCCAGGGCGCCTGCGGCCCGCCGGCGCTGCATTGATTTGAGGGTCGCCAGCCGAAAATCAGACGCCTTGCGCGGGTGCGGTGCAGCCATCATGGAGGCGGGGTGCTGGCGGTAATAAAGCTCGACGCTGCGCAAAATCGTGAAAGGCACCGCTTGTTCGCGCACGCGCAGCAACAGGTCGACATCCTCGGCATACAAGAGATCGGCGTCGAAGGCGCCGCCAAGCCGGCTGAACACCTCGCGCCGGTAGATGCAGGCGCCCACATGCACATGAAAGATCCGCTCGGTGCGCGAACCCGGGGCGGGCACAAGACCGCTGGCGTCCGGCGTGTCGAAGTAACAGACGTAGCCCGACACCATGTCGACTTCAGGCGCGCTCGCGAGTCGGCCCAACTGCCTTTGCAGCTTGCCGGCCGGCCACAGATCGTCCGGGTCCAGAAAGGCGATCAGGTCGCCGGTTGCCTGGGCGATGCCGCTGTTGCGCGCCTGTCCCGGCGGGCCCGGTGGATGCGCCAGCATCCGGATCGGCAGGCCGTCCTGCTGATGCTGGCGCACGATCGCGTGAGTGTCGTCGGTGGAGCCCGCATCCATCAGCACAACTTCATGCACCGGAACACTCTGTTGCGCGATAGAGCGCAAAGCCGCATTGATGAAGGGCCCCATGTTCAGGCTGGGCATGATCACCGAAACCCGCGCGTTCATGCCGGGTCTGCCTGCGCCTGCAAGAAGGCCCGCAGGACCGCCGCGGCTGAAGCCGGTGCGGTGCCCAGTTCGAGCTGGAAAGTCGGCACGGTGCGCACCAGGCTGGCCACCTTGGCCAGCGTGCTGGCCTCGCGTCCGCGCAGCAAGAACACCGTGGGCGGCGCAATGGCCCGTAGCAGCGCCGCAGCTGGCTGCGGCACGATGCGGGTCGAGTCGCGTCCGGTGATCACGCACTGCATCAGCCCGACCAGCGGCGCCTGCAAGGCCAGCCCCTGCGGATCTACGTCGCTGTAGCGCACCAGCCGCTTCTCGCCGCAAGGCCACCAGGGCGCTGCCAGCAGGCGCGCAGGAATCGGTATGGCACCGCCGGGCTCTAGTTTGAGCGCATCGTAAAGCGCATGCGCCTGCCAGCCCTCAGCCGACCGCTCGGCCAGCACCAGGTCGTCACCGCACACTTTCATGCCGGCCTCGAAACACGCAGCCACCGTGGTCGACTTGCCCGAGCCGCCCGGCCCGACCAACATGAGCGCGCGCCCGGCATGCACCACCACGCCCCCATGCAGCATGGACACTGGCTGCTCAGACAAAAACCAGTTGATCAGGGTCTTAAAAGGTGCGGCGGCTTCCCAAAACGGCACGTCCTTGGCATCGGCCAGCCAAAGCAGGGCCTCGCCCGCCGCATGGTCCAGAATGAGCCAGAAGCGCCGGTCGTGGTCATAAAACGCGCTGAGGGAGCCCTGCGGGCAAAGATGCAGACGCTCGAGATGGCGCGCGTCAGTGTGCGGAAGGTTCCAGGGCGGGGGCGTTTGAGTCGGGCTGCTAGAGCCACACAAAACGTGCAAGGTCAGATCCGCACCCGTAGATGCGAGGCCGTTATCAAGGGGTAACAGGCAATGCGTAAGCCGGCGACCCAAAACTGCGTCATTGGTGCGCACCTCGCAAGACAAGGGACCCATGCGGTGCGCAGACCGGTGCGAAAGCGCGGAGGCGACATGAGCGAGGCCTTGGCGCAGCAAGCCTCGCACAGCCAGGGTTGACTGCGCGTGTGCGGCAGCCAGAGAGACAGAGTTTGCGGCAATCACTGGCGCGTCAGGGCACATCCGGAAATCCCGCTGGCCGCATCGGCCAACCACCCGCGGCATCCACTTCGTGTACCGGATCGATCGCAATCAACTCGGCAAGGTCGGAAAACACCTGCATCACTGGCGCATGCAAAGGGCTTGTCGAGAAAACCAGGGGCGCCAGAGCCGCACTATCGACGGCCGGTGCACTCACGAGCAAGCCATGCACCTGCATTTGCGCGATGAGGTCCTGCAAGGCTTGCGAATCGGGACCGTCCGTGCCGCCCGCCATGGCGGCCAGCACAGCCTCGGGATCGCGAGCCGGCGTGAACGAACGCCAAAGGTCGACGGCTGAACCGGCCAGACTGAAGTAAAGGCCCTTTTCGACGTCGATCAGGACAGTTTCACCGTCAAATTCTTCGGCGAAAACACGGGTGTTGGCTTGAAGAAAATCCATCATCACTTTGATTGATACCGCCCCGTCTGGCGCCGGCGTGCAAAACGTAAAAAATCAGCGCATACCAGCAACCGACCTCGGTCCAAAATTTTGGATCCCGATGCCAGGTTCGGGGCCGGTCAAATCCCGGATGGAAAGCGCCCGGCAACCAAAGCGGCCTCAAGGAAAAGACGCTGAAGTTGTATCGGTTACGTCCGTCAGCGAAAGCCCCGCGCTCAGGATGCCGTATACCTCAGCCCCTCGCTTAAGGGGCGGGAGCACACGAGTTTATCAGCCTGAGAAATTAAATCGTTACAAATGATTTGTATCGCGAGTCAACTCCGCAAGCAATCAGCCTGAAGCCAGCAAGCTTCAGTTTGACGCCGAAGCAGCCTGGACAACTGACTTGCCGAGTTGACTCAAATAGTCACGGGAGAGATCGGTGGAAACGATGTATTTGACGCGGTTATCGTCCTCATCGACCTCCAAGTCCAGCATGCCTTTAAGGCGCAAGGTTTTCAGCCGTCGGTGGACCGTCGTGGATGACGCATCTGTCGACATCTGCATGGCCTTCAGCACGGTGATCTTTTTGCCCTGACACCAGGAAGAAGCAAGTTGGTCGAGAAGTCGCTCTTCAGGCAGGTCTAGAGGCGGGAACGCCGCAGATTGACGAAGCGCCTGTACGGCACCCAAAAATTTGAGGTAGATGAAAGCGTATTCAGTAAAATTTTTCACTCGCGAATAGTAGTCAGATAATTCGCGAATGCAAGTTTGCTTGCCCCCCGGACAACTAGTCGTTTCAAGACTTGCAATGCTCTTTAGATTTGGCACATATCGCTGTAATTTTTTTGAAATTATTCGAAAAGTTAACAGCGGTAAGCCGGCCCTCACTGCATGAGACTGAACACGCCTGCGCGGAGACCCTCAACCTTCGGGGACCATGGAAAATGGGAGGTGCATGCCTTCGGATCCGCCGCTTGCCCCTTGACCAACTGGTCGGCGCTTTAAAAATCGAAAGGAACTGCTGCGCTTGCGAAAGTCTCGGCAAAACGCAGTCAAACCACCATCAACGCCTGACCGTCAGATCACCCTCAATCGTCGCCCCGCGACTGATGGTCAACGACTGGTAGGTGATGCTGGCTTTAACCACAGCGCTCGAAGCAACCACCAGTTCGCTACATACCGCAGAGCCTGAAAAAGTACCCTTGATGTGCAAACTGGCGCAGGCGACGTTTCCCTCCACCTGGCCCCGTGGTCCGATATTGATACTCCCGGCCTTGATGGTTCCGGTCGTTTTCCCCTCAATATGCAAGACCCCTTCGGAAACAATATCGCCTGACAGGGAAAAGCCTTCGCTGATGACGCTGGGCTTGTTCGCATCAGAAGAAGCAAGGCTCGAAACCCCGCGTTTGGTGGCATTGAGTTCATCTACAACAGTGGCCATGGGAATCACACTTTCAAAAGACGACGCCTCGGGTCGGTCAGTTTTTACTTTTTTGAACATACTGGGCGGTTTCGATCACTTTTTGGGGGTCGACCGGATAGCCACCCACGGATACTTCAAAGTGCAAATGCTTGCCGGTAGACAAACCCGTGTTACCGACCATGCCCAAGACAGTATCCAATCCGACCTCCTGACCTTCCTTGACCCTCACGCTGGAAAGATGCCCGTACAGGGTCTCAATTCCCCGCTCATGGCGAACAACCACGGTGTTTCCGTAGTCCTGGTAACTCCTAGCCATCACCACCTTCCCAGCTTTGGCAGGTCTGACCTCGTCACTTGAACCAGCCAGCAGGTCCACGCCGGTGTGCAATCTGGGCCGACCAGTGACCGGATGATTACGAATGCCGAAGGAGGATGCCACGGAGAAATCAGACAGCGGCATGATTGACGGCAAAGCCGTCAAGACGTCCATCAAGGCACGATTTTTTGCAATTTCTTCTGAAAGCGGACCTCGCAGCAAAGGATTGTTGCTGTCCGCCCGCGCATTGCCGAAGCCGCCGATCGCAGCACTTCCATGAATAAACTTGATCGCTTTCTCGGACAAGCCAGATGAATCAAGACGTGCCTTCAGGCTGGTGTTTTCCGCAGACAGGTTGGTGGCCGAACTCGTGACAAAACGCCGGATTTCAATATCTCGCTCACGAATGGTTTGAGCCAGCGCGAGCATATCCTCACGGTCTATCGACTGCGCACCGCCCTCGGCACTGTCCGAGACGCTACCGATCAATGCCTCATAGATTTCGTGATGAGAGCGCTCTAATTTGGCATTACCAGCCACCAAGAGGAGGGCAAATAGCGCCAACGCCACAAAGCCCGACACAAACGCGAAACCCAATACTATCAATCCCCTCACCACATTGCGCTGAAGGTGGGCAGAAACCGAGAAATACCTCAGGTCGCCCTGCTGCTCCAGAATGACTCTGGAATCGTGATATTCCCGGTGCCACAGCGCACGCAGCACAGCGGGCAGACCCACTAACCAGGCCGAGCCCCTGCGAAAACGATTAACGGTTAGTAACATCAGCGCGGTCAGACCTGAGCCTTGGCGTCAGTCGCGATGATATCGACCGTCTTGAGCAAGACCGGAACGGCAGGCGAAGATTTGGCAGGGGCCACGGCGCCCTGCATCAAACCGCCGCGCTCGATCTCTAACTCGCCGTAACTGGCATTCCCATTGACCCGTCCCGTGCTGCGAATAATCAGGTACTCGGAGGCCAGCAGAGTGTCGTGGGTCTCGCCAAAAATATCCGCCTTGCGGGCTTTGACACTACCGACGATTTTCCCCTGGGCTCCGACCAACAACTCATCTGCCTGCAACTCGCCGTCAAGGGAGCCATTCACCACGGCACGCCCGGGAACCAAAAACTTGCCGGTGACGGTGACGCCTTCGCCAATCACGATGCAGCCCGCCTCATTTGTACGATCATTCATACTGATTTCCTTAAGCAAACACTGACGGCCTAACCGCTTTCCTTCGAAAAGCGCCGATATTCGAACCCGCAACGGGCGTTTCGACGCATCAATATCAAACCATGCGGAGCCATGACATTGCCCGCAGTTGACGCATCCCGAACCCCTCAGGAGGCCCTGACAATCACCAACATTAAAACCAAGAAAAGAACAAGCCTATTCGATTTTTTCAAAGTTTCGAATGATTTTACCATTCGAAACACCGGTTCGTCAATTTCAAAGTCTGAAATGCGCGACAACCCGGGATCGGAGCTCAACAACCCGCGATCGGAGTTCAACAAGCCGGAGAACGGCGAACGGCACGACCGCCTGAAAATCGGTCGCCCATCTGCAGCCCTCATCCTGGGGTTTTGTGCGAGGCTTTTTCCTGCGCCTGCATCTGGCGCTTGCGTTTGGCCTTGTTTTTCGAAGGCGCCTCAGCGCCGCGCGCCCACGTTGCCTGCTCCTGCTGCGCCTGCGCGATCCGCGCGCGCTTCTTGTCCCTTGATCGCTTCCAAAAGCGCCCTAAAGCGAAGCTGACGGCACAACTAAGAACCAATAGGATGGCGCTTGAAATATCCATAGGAAATATAGTTGGGAGGTTGAATGAAATCAGTCCGCCAGAAACAGGGCCTGTAAATCGTTGAGAAAGTCAAAGCCCCGTTCAGTCGGTCGAACCGTTACAAGATCACGCTCGATCAAACCCTTGCTTTCGGCCTGTTCGAGACCTGGCTGCAGGGCAGCAAGCGGTAAGCCGGTCTTTTCGACAAAATCCTGCAACTTGAACCCATCGCGAAGCCGCAGGGCATTGAGCATGAACTCGAAAGGAAGGTCGACCCGGCTGACTTCAGTTTCCCTGGTTACTGCGGCCCCAGCCAAAGCCTTTTCCATATAAAGACCGGGTTCACGCCAACGCACCTGCCGCACTACCCGGTGCGCAAAGCTTAGTTTGCTGTGCGCGCCGGCACCGATACCCAGATAATCACCGAACCGCCAGTAATTGAGGTTGTGAAAGCACTGGTGGCCGGGTTTGGCATAGGCCGAAACTTCGTAGCGCTGCAAACCCGCTTGCGCTGTCATTTCCGTAATCCGGTCCAGCATGGCGTAGGCCGTGTCTTCTTCAGGAATGGCCGGTGGAAATTTGGCGAAATAAGTGTTGGGCTCAATCGTCAGGTGGTAGATCGAGATATGCGGCGGGTGCAGCGCCAGTGCCTGACGCATATCTTTTTCAAGACCCGCCAGGTTCTGGCCCGGCAGCGCATACATGATGTCAAGGTTGAACGTCTCGAAACTGGCCGCAGCTTCCTGAACCGCCGCAATGGCCTGCGCCCGGTCGTGGACCCGGCCCAGGGCCTTGAGATGGGCGTCATCAAAACTTTGCACCCCGACCGACAAGCGCGTCACGCCAGCGCTGCGAAAGGCCTTGAATCTGTCTTTCTCGAAGGTTCCCGGGTTGGCTTCGAGCGTGATTTCGCATTCGGCATCCAGGCGCAGACGAGCCCGTATATCGGCCAAGAGTCGGTCAATGGCGGCTGGTGAAAACAAGCTGGGCGTGCCGCCGCCAATAAAAATGCTGTGTACCGTGCGCCCCCAGACCAGCGGCAGCGCGGCCTCGAGATCCGCCACCAGCGCGTCGATGTAACGCTGCTCGGGCATCGATGCGCCGCTCACCTCGTGGGAATTGAAATCGCAGTAAGGGCACTTTTTCAGGCACCACGGCAGGTGCACATACAAGGACAGCAGCGGCAGCGCGGCAAGGCGCAGCGTTCCGTCCCGCATGTAATGCTGAAGATCTTTCATGAATCTGCCACGCCAAGCTTGGCCCGAAACGAGGTCAAAGCCAGCGTTCCCGCATCAACTCCATCATCTGCCGCGCCGCCTGGCCGCGGTGACTGTTGGCGTTTTTGACTTCGACTGGCAGTTCTGCAAAGGTTTTGCCAAATGAAGGGATGTACATCACGGGATCAAAACCAAAACCATTGCGCCCGACCGGCGCCCGCGCGATTTCTCCGCTGACTCGCCCCACGGCGATCAGCGGCTCGGGGTCGTCGACCGAGCGCACCGCCACCAGGGTGCTGACCAGCGCCGCGCGGCGCTCGCTCACGTCAACCATTTGCTCGAGCAAGGCGCGCACATTGTTGTCGTCGCCCTTGGCATAGCCAAACTGCGTCGCGTAATAAGCCGTGTCAACGCCCGGCAAACCGCCGAAAGCCTTTACGCACAGGCCTGCGTCGTCGGCCAGCGCCGGCAAGCCGCTCAAGGCGGCTGCATGACGGGCCTTGGCCAGGGCGTTCTCGACAAACGTGCGAAACGGCTCCTCGGCCTCGCCAATGCCGAGATCGGACTGACGCACCAGTTCCATGCCCAGTGGCACCAGCATGGCTTGCAGTTCGGCTAATTTGCCAGGGTTGTTGGAGGCCAGGACAATTTTCATGCGCAATACGTCTTTCAAACGCCGGCCAGGGCCTGCTTTTGCAGCAAGATCAGCTGGCCAATGCCTTGCTCGGCGAGTCCAAGCAGCGCGTCCATCTCGCTGCGCGTGAAGGCCACGCCTTCGGCGGTGCCCTGCACTTCCACAAAGTGGCCTGCGCCGGTCATCACGACGTTCATGTCGGTGTCACAGCCCACGTCTTCGGTGTATTCGAGGTCCAGCAGCGGCGTGCCTTCAACCATGCCGACCGAAATCGCCGCCACATGTCCGAGGATGGGCGACTCGGCCAGCTTGCCGGCCGCCAGCAGCTTGTTGACGGCGTCTTGCGCCGCTACAAAAGCACCTGTGATGGCGGCGGTGCGTGTGCCGCCGTCGGCCTGAAGCACGTCGCAATCGAGATGAATGGTGCGTTCGCCGAGTTTTTTCAGGTCAAAAACCGCCCGCATGGAACGCCCGATCAGGCGCTGGATTTCCTGGGTTCGGCCGCTTTGCTTGCCACGGGCGGCTTCACGGTCGCTGCGCGTGTGGGTGGCGCGAGGCAACATGCCGTATTCAGCTGTGACCCAGCCTTCACCGCTGCCGCGTTTGTGCGGCGGTACTTTTTCTTCCACGGAAGCAGTGCAGAGTACTTTGGTGTGACCAAACTCGATCAACACCGAGCCTTCGGCATGGATGGTGAAGTGACGCGTGATGCGCACTTGGCGCAATTCGTCGGCGGCACGGGTTTGTCGAGAAGCAATGGTGGTTGTGGTCATGAGCAAGCCTTTGAGAACAGCGGCGATTGTCGTTCAGGTGGGGCAAGCTGTGCCTGAGATAATGCGGCTTTTGAATTTGAGAGCGCCATGTCCCTGCAAAGCATGACCGGCTATGCCAGTGCACAGTCACAACTTGGCGCCACCGCGCCCTCACAAGTGGGCTTGCGGCTGGGCATGGAAATTCGCTCCGTCAACAGCCGCTACCTCGATCTGAGCTTTCGCCTGCCCGATGAACTGCGGGCGCAAGAGCCCGCCCTGAGAGAGCTCATCAGTGGCCAGATCAAGCGCGGCAAGGTCGAGCTTCGTGCCCACCTCGAAGCAGCCCCTGATGCTGCTTTGGCCAGCCCCGACACCGCCATGCTGCAAAACTTGGTCAAGATCCAAGACAACGTGCGCATGTGGTTGCCACATGCCACGCCTTTGTCGGTGGCCGAGGTGATGCGATTGGCC
>CAJAOB010000467.1 GCA_903941205.1 uncultured Burkholderiales bacterium
CCCAGCTGCATCTGGACCGCTGCCTGACCTGCCGCAACTGTGAAAGCACCTGCCCGAGCGGTGTTGACTATGGGCATCTGGTCGACATCGGGCGCAAGCTGGTTGACGAGCGCGTTGCGCGCCCGGCGCTTGAGAAAACCGTGCGCTGGGCCCTGAAGGAAGGCTTGCCTTCGCCTTTGTTCGGGCCGGCCATGAAGCTCGGGCAAGCGGTGCGCGGGTTGCTGCCCGAAACCCTGAAAAACAAGGTGCCGCCGGCCCAGGCCCCGGGGCCCTGGCCGGCACGCGTACACGCCCGCAAGATGCTCATGCTGGCGGGCTGCGTGCAGCCTTCCATGATGCCCAACATCAACAGCGCCACGGCGCGGGTACTGGACGCGGCCGGCATCGAGGTGCTGCTGGCCCCCAAGGCCGGTTGCTGCGGCGCGGTCAAGTTTCACCTCAACGACCACGACGGCGGCAAGGCTGAAATGCGCCGCAATATCGACGCGTGGTGGCCGCATGTTGAAGCCGGGGTTGAAGCGCTGGTGATGAATGCCTCGGGCTGCGGCGTGATGGTCAAGGACTATGGGCATTTGTTCAAGGACGAGCCGGCTTACGCGGCCAAGGCCGAGCGCATCAGCGCGCTCACGCGCGACCTCAGCGAGCTGCTGCCCGAGCTGGTGCCCCTGCTCAAGAAGACGCTTGCGCCGCAACGCGCCCGCGAGCTTTCGGGTCAGCTCACCTTTCACCCGCCCTGCACCTTGCAGCACGGCCAGCAGCTGCGCGGTGGCGTCGAGCAGCACCTCGGCGAGCTGGGCTTTCAGGTCAATGTGGCACGCTGCGAAGCGCATTTGTGCTGCGGCTCCGCCGGCACTTACTCGGTCTTGCAGCCCGAGCTGGCCTACGCGCTGCGCGACCGCAAGCTGGAGAATCTGGGCGAGATGAAGCCCGACACCATCGTCTCAGCCAACATTGGGTGCATCACGCACTTGCAAAGCGGGACCGGCACGCCGGTGCGCCATTGGATCGAGGTGCTGGATGCTGCGTTGCGCTGATCCGCGCTGACCTGCGCCACGCCGGGCCAGCGTGCCAGCCGTCTTTCGGCCACTCAGACCGTGCTGGCGGTGTCGAGCGGCGCCCTGCCTTGGGGCAGCGTGCGGCTGCGCTGGAACTCCGCTGACGCCAGCATCTGGGTTTGCATCTGGGTATAGAGCTGCTGGCGGTCAAAGGGCTTGAGCACCAGAGCATTCATGCCGGCCTTCAGGCAGCGCGCATGGTCCTCGGGGTTGACGTTGGCCGTCAGCCCGATCACCGGTGTCAGGCACGCTGGCGCCGGCAATTGGGTGCGCAGCGCCTCGGTCGCCGCGACGCCGTCCATTACCGGCATGAGCATGTCCATCAGCACCACATCAAAGGGCTGTTCGCGCAGCAGCTCCAGTGCCTGGAGTCCGTGTTCAGCCTCTTTGACCGCCGCGTTGGGCCAGCGCGCCAGCACCACCTCGCAGGCCAGCAGCAGGTTGATGGGGCTGTCGTCGACGACCAGGATGCGCAGTGGCTTCTCCTTATCGTCTTCAAGCGCGGGTGGCGCTACGGCGGCCTGCGGCACTGGCGCTGGCGCCTCGGGCAGGGCCAGCCGGAACCAAAAGCGCGAACCGCGGCCGATCTCGCTATCGACCTGGATGGAGCCGCCCAGCAATTCCACCAGATGCCGGCATATCGCCAGCCCCAGACCATTGCCACCGTACAAGCTGGCGGTCTGCGGCGTGGCTTGCTCAAAGCGGTCAAAAATGCTCGCTTGCCTGCTGGCTGCGATCCCGATCCCGGTGTCTTGCACGGCAAACTCCAGCGCCTCGCCGACGCGCCGCACGCGCAAGGTCACGCTGCCCTGCGGGGTGAACTTGATCGCATTGCCGAGCAGATTGACCAGCACCTGCATCAGCCGATGGCGGTCGCCCAACACCAACGCGGGCAGGTCGTCGGGCATCTCGAGGCGGTAGTCGATTTTCAGGCTGCCCACCCGCTGTGCGAAAAGCGCGAAAGCGTTTTGTACGGTTGCCGCCGGGTCGAAGGCTTCCTGCCTGATGACAATCTGGCCAGTTTGCATTTGGGAGTAGTCCAATATGTCGTTGATCACAGTCAGCAGGTGGTCGGCCGATTGCCGCACCAGAGACACCAGTTCCAGGGCGCGGGCACTCAGCGCGTTCACCTGCAACAAGTCGTTGAAGCCCAGAATCGCATTCATGGGCGTGCGCATTTCATGGCTGAGCGCGGCGATGAAGCGGTTTTTTTGCTCCTGCGCCCTGAGCAACTCGGCACGCTTGTCCAGCAGCTCGCTCTGGCGCTGACGGCCCCTTTGCAGGGCCTTCTTGTAAAGATCGGCATACAGGATGGGCAGCAGCACCATGAGGAAGGTGATGGCCGCGTAGTTCGACAGGTTCCACCAGCCAGTTTCCGGCGTTACCGTGTAGGGGCTGGGGACATAGCCCAGCCAGGTGGCCGCCGCCATGCCCACCATGCAAATCAGCACTACCAGCAGCCAGAAAACGGCCGCACGGAAGCCGGCGATCAGCAGCGGCGAGAGCGGAAAGATGATCAACCAGCCGATGCTCGGCGAGAAGATGCCACCCGTGAGGGTCGCGTCGTGCAGCATGATGAAGGTCGAGTGAAGGTTGCCCAGATGAGCGGCCCAGGCGCTGGGCAGCCCTGCGGCAATGGCCAGCAACAGGCCTATAAAAACCAGCCCTATATTCAGCGTGAGGGTTCCTTCGGGCGCCTTGGGCAAGCCCAGCACGCTGAAGGCGAACGGCATGAGCACGATCACCAGGCTGTAGGCCCAAAAAAACCGGCCCTGGCGATTGCCAAACCATCGGCCCGCGATTTTGTCCATGCGTAAACGCAAGGCGGACTGCCACGACGCCGTGGCTGCAGGTACTACGTCCGGGGGCCCGAGGGCTGGTGGCGGTGTTTCGCGCGGCGGCCTGAACTGGCGCATGCAGGCTAGCAAACTGGCAGGGTCTATGGGCTTGCAGATCACGTCGTTCATGCCTGCGGCCAGACAGGCGGCGCGGTCCTGCGCGCGTGTGCTCGCCGTCAGTCCTATCACCGGGGTTTGGCTGGCGGGTGCCGGCAAGCTGCTGCGCATCAGCGCGGTGGCCTCGGTGCCGTCCATGCCGGGCATGAACATGTCCATCAGCACCACATCGAATGCCTGGCTCCGCAGCAAGCTCAGGCAGGCTGGGCCGCTTGCAACGCTGGAGACAAGCGCCCGGGGCCATACGACCTGGCAATAACGCTCGGTGACTTGCAGATTCAGCGGGTTGTCGTCAACCAGCAAGATGCGCCAGGGCGCGTTTTGCGCTGCCTCGTCGGGCTCGGTCGCAGGGGGCTCGCAAAGGCGCAAAGGGATGCTGAAGCGAAAGCAGGCGCCAAAGCCCGGGCGGCTGACCAGAGTTATTTCGCCGCCGAAAAGGCGCACCAGACGCTCGCAAATCGACAAGCCCAGACCAGCGCCGCCAAACTGGCGCTGGGTCTCCTCGTCCGCCTGGTCGAATCGGTTGAAGATGAAGCGCTGCATGGCCAGCGGCACCCCGACGCCCGTGTCCTGAACGCCGAAAGTCAGCCAGTCGCCGCGGCGTTGTGCTTCCAGACAGACTTCGCCTTTGGCGGTGAACTTGAAAGCGTTGTCCAGCAGGTGGCAAAGCACCTCCTTGAGTCGCTGCCGGTCGGCCACGATCCATTCAGGCAGGCCGGGCTCCAGGCGGGTGATCAGCCGTACCGCGCCACCGGCGGGCGGCTGGAATTGCGCCAGGCATTCTTGTACCAAGCCATGAACGTTCAGAGCCTGCGGGTGAAGGCGCAGCTGGTCGGCTCGCAGTTGCGAGTAATCAAGAATCTGGTTGGTCAGCTGCAAGAGCCGTTCGGTGGCCTTGCGGATCACGTCGACCGTGGAGGCGGCGTGCGCATCCTTGCGGACCTCATGGCGCAGCTCGTCGTTCAAGCCCAGAATCACATTCATGGGTGTGCGCAACTCGTGCCCGACGCCGGCCACAAATTCGTCCTTGTAGGCTTCGGCCTGCGTCAGCTCTTGCCGCGTGTTCTCCAGCGCCTGATTGCTGGCCCGCACTGCGCCGAGTTGCCGCTTGTAAAGCAGGTGAAAAAGCATGGGCACCGAACAAAGCACCACGGTCGCGGCGATGTGGCTGGTCATGGCCCAACCGATATGTTCCCGGATGTAGGTGATATGGCCGGGCAACAAGCCCGTATGGGTGGCCCAGCCGATCAGTCCCATCAGCAGCATCACCAGCCCGACCAGTACCAGAGTCGCTCCTTGTCCCATCAAGAACAGGGCGACCAGGGGCACGGTGGCCAGCCAGACCAGCTGCGGCGAGTTGATGCCGCCGGTCAGGCTGATGGAGAAAAACATGAAGGCCACGGCCATGCCCAGCAGCAAGCGACCCGCCCACACCCATGATTGATGGCTCCAGCGGTAGCCAAAAGACACTTCGATGGCCAGAAAAACCGCCAGCAGGGCGGTCACGGTCAGGTAGAGCCAGGGGTAGGGGAACGGGGAGTCTACAAAAGCGAAGGCCGGTGCAAACAACAGGTTCAGCACCAGCCAAACCAAGCTCATGCTGCGCCGCGTCCCCAGCGTGTCCAGGGAAAACGCGGCCAGTCGGGTTCTCAGGGCAGTCCACATGCGGCCATGGTAACAAAGGCTCTACAACAAGCCTGTCATACCTGTATTTATTGCCGCGAATTTGTCATATAAGCCTACGATATGGTTAGTTTTTGAGCATTCTGACGCCTGCCGTACGGCGCGCGTCAGGCGGTCTCGGCGAGCCAGTCTGCGCGCGACATCCGGTAATGCAGGCCGACGCTGTCGCAATCGGGATAGACCGTTGTCTTGGCGCTGCGCAGATCCACCCCCTGCACCCGGGGATCTAGCCGAAAGCAGATGTCGATCACGTCCTGCACCAGGGTTTCCTGCAGGTTGAAGTGGCGCGAGCGCACCAGCGCCGAGACTTCGCTGCGCAGGGCGTCGTAATCGACGGTCTCGGTGATCGAATCATGATGCGTGCGATAGCCCGGCCCGATCGCCAGACCGATATCGAGCTGGTAGGGCTGGGGCGCCACCTTTTCAAAGTCGTGAATACCGATCGAGACTTGCAGGCGCAGGCCGGTGAGTTGAATCCACTTTTCCGATGGCATGTTTCCAGTTCTTTCCATCTTTTGCATCACAAGCTCTTGTCTTCAAATGCCACGTCGCGCCCGCGCGGAACCAGATGCTGGCCGCCGTCGACCAGCAGGGTTTGGCCGGTCACCGCGCCGAGCTCGTCGAGCATCAGCAGGGCCGCTGCAATGTCCGCCGGCGTGCTCGACTGTCCCAGCGCAGCGATGCGACTGGATTGTTCAAAGGCCTCGGGCGTCATGTCGCCGCTGACCAGCGTCACCCCCGGGGCAATGGCGTTGACCCGCAGGCAGGGCGCGCAGCACTGGGCCAGAAAGCGGATGCTAGCGCTGGAGGCCAGCTTGCCGATCGTGTAGGACAGGTAGTCGACGTTGAGGTTCTCGACTTTCTGGTCCAGCAGCGTCAGCACATGGCCGCGGCGCGTGCTGAGGCCCTTGAGATGATGCCGGTGCAGCGCCATGGTCAGCTCGACCGGCGCGATCAGGTTGGTTTGCAGATGCGCCTCGAAGCGGGCGGGCTCGAACGTCGCGGCATTGTCGTACTCGAACAAGGAGGCGTTGTTGACGATCAGGTGAAGATCGCCCGCCAGATCAATCGCCTGATCGACCAAGCGCTGCCGCGCGCCTGCATCGGCCAGGTCGGCCTGCACGGTGAACACCTCGCGGGCGCCAGCGGCCAGGCAATCGGCGCGCGTGCGCAGGGCCTCGGCTTGGCTGTCCTTGAAATGAATCAGCACCGTGTCGCCGCGGCCTGCCAGGGCCAGACACAGCTCTCGCCCGAGCCTGCGGGCGCCGCCGGTCACCAGCGAGATGCGGTGATTGCCGGCAGCTCCGGCTGGAAATGCTGGTTCGTTAACTTGCATAAGGGAAGAGGGAGTGGGCATCTGCTTTCCAGGCCAGGTACGGTCGACTCGCAAAGCATAGCCGGACCCGGCCGGCAGCTCTAGCCCATGCCGCAGCGGTGCTCAGGCTCTGTAGTCACGCTCCTGGTTCAACGCACTCAAACAGACGCGGGTACCTCCGCTCCCAAGCGATCAGGCGGCTGTGGCGAGCGCCGCCTCGATGTCTTGCGCCAGATCGGCCGGCTTGTCCAGCGGCGCGTAGCGCTTGAGCACCTGGCCCTGACGGCTGACCAGGAACTTGGTGAAATTCCACTTCAGCGACTTGCTGCCCAGCAGGCCGGGCGCCTGGCTCGCCAGCCACTGGTAGAGCGGATGCGCCGTCGGGCCGTTCACGTCGATCTTGCTCATCATCTTGAACGTCAGGTGGTACTTGAGCTCGCAAAAGCTCGCAATCTCGCTGTCGCTGCCGGGGTCCTGGGAGCCGAACTGGTTGCACGGGAAACCCAGCACCACCAGGCCCTGCGCCGCATAGCGCTGGTGCAGCTCCTCCAGTCCGGCGAGCTGCGGGGTGAAGCCGCATTTGCTGGCGGTATTGACGATCAGAAGAGGCTGGCCTTTGAAGGCCGACAAGCTGATGTCTTGCCCGTCAATCTGGCGGGCCTGGAAGTCATAGACGCTGGCAGGGCTCATGATGAAACTCCGGAGGGTCAAACAAGTGAATGATCAGGACAGTTGAGAGCGGTCGGGGGTCGCGGGCGCGGGTGCCAAGGCCGCCAGCAGCGCGGCCAGCACGATCAGGCTGCCGCCGACGAGGGTGCGTGTGCTGAATTCGGCCGCGCCCAGCCAGGCGGACGAGGCGCTGGCAAACAGGATCTCGGTCAGCATCACCAGCGCCGTTGTGCTCGCGGCCAGCCGGGCCGCGCCGTATTGCAGCGCCATATTGCCCGCCATGAAGGCCAGGCAAAGCGCCAGCGCCGCGGGCAAACCCGCCCAGGCAAAGGCCGGCGCCGCGACCACTTCCAGCCCCATGCCGATGCAGGCTGCGCCGCTGGCCATGAGGGCGCCGCCGCCAAACATCGCCAGCATCCGCGATTCGGCAGGCGCGCTGGCGTGCTTGCGCAGCAAGACATTGGTCAGCGCAAAACACAGCCCGCCCATGATCGCCATCCAGTCGGCGATGCCGCTGGGCAGCGGCCAGGCGGCGCCGGGAGCCTTCAAAACGACGGCTACGCCTGCCAGCGCCAGCAGCAAACGCAGCAGCGAGCCAGCGTTGGGTTTTTCGCCCAGCAGGGCCCAGGCGATCAGCACCGACCAGG
Organism: uncultured Burkholderiales bacterium; assembly: GCA_903941205.1. Taxonomy (GTDB): domain Bacteria; phylum Pseudomonadota; class Gammaproteobacteria; order Burkholderiales; family Burkholderiaceae_C; genus Polaromonas. Next base: position 7,325 of record CAJAOB010000467.1, read on the forward strand.
CCGGCATCAGGTAAAAAAGCAGCACCACGCGAACCACGTCGCCGACGGTAACGGCCCAGTTGAAGCCGACATTCGTCAGCCCCGCCGCCACCAGCAAAAGCATCAGCCCCCGGTGCGTGAGCAACGGGCGCCAGGCCCCGGGCTTGTAGACCAGCACGCCGATCGCGGCCAGCAGGTAGATCATCACGGTCGACCACAGAGGATGCAGGCCGTGGCTTTGCAGTTCCCGAAGCGGCCACCACGACACGCCCCAGACGAGGGCGTTCACGACCAAGGCGCCCAGCGCCATCGAGGTTCTTGCCGCCGGCTTGCTCATGGCCCGGGCAAGCGGCGTGCCGGCCGCCTCAATGGCTCTTGTCACTGCGTGTCAACCGGAGCAGGTCTTCGACCTCTTCCTTGTGGTTGATGCAATTGCGCTGGTGCCAGCGCTGGATCACCCACATGAAACCAGCCACGACAAGCCCAAATGCAGTGATGGCGCCAAAGGCCGACAAGCCAAAGCCGGTCGACAGGCTGTAAAAGCCGCCCAGCGCCAGAATGCAGGCCTGCTCGTTGAAATTCTGCACCGCAATCGAGCGGCCCGCGCCCATCAGGTTATGACCCCGGTGCTGCAACAGCGCATTCATGGGCACCACCAGAAAGCCGCCCAGCCCGCCCAGCAGAATCAGGAAGGGCGCCGCCACCCAGACGTTGTCGATGACGTTCATGAGGATCACCAGCGCACCCATGGCAATGCCCAAGGGCATCAACTTGGTGGCCTGATCCAGCCGCATGCGCATTGACGCCAGCACCGCGCCTACGGCCGTGCCAATCGCCACCACACCGACCAGCGAGGATGCTTGCGTCGTGCTGTAGCCCAACGCGGCGGCACTCCAGGCCAGCACGATGTAGCGCAGATTGCCGGACACACCCCAGAACAGTGTGGTGGTCGCCAGCGAAATCTGGCCCAGCTTGTCGCCCCAGAGCGCCGAGTTGCAGCGCCAGAAATCGGGCAGCAACTCGAGCTTGTTGCGCGGCATCGGCCGCATTTCGACGCCGGTTTGCGGAATGCGCGTGTTGAACCAGGCCGCCAGAAGGTAGACGAAAATCAGGCAGCTGATGGCCGCCTCGGCTGGCGTGTCGACCCCCGTGCTGATCCAGGGGAAGTCAAGGCCGAGCAAGTTGCTGGAGATGACTGTACCCACCAGCTGGCCGCCGAGCAGCACGCCCAGAATGATCGAGGCGATCGTCAGGCCCTCGATCCAGCCGTTGGCCTTGACCAATTGAGAAGCAGGCAGCAGCTCGGTCAGGATGCCGTACTTGGCCGGCGAGTAGGCCGCAGCGCCCAAACCAACAATGGCGTAGGCCAACAGCGGGTGCGAGCCAAACAGCATCATCAGGCAACCCACGACTTTGATGGTGTTGCTGATCAGCATGACATTGCCTTTGGGGCGGGCATCAGCCAGCGCGCCAACGAAGGGCGCCAGCACCACGTAAAACAGCGCGAACATGGGCACCAGCGCCGCCGGCTGCCATTTGGGCGCACCGCCTGCCCGCAGCAACTCGACGGCCACCACGAACAGCGCGTTGTCAGCCAGCGAGCTGAAAAATTGCGCCGCCATGATGGTGTAAAAACCGCGTTTCATAAGACCTTGAAGCTCACGGTGCGGGCGGCATCAGGGGAGGGGGCGTAGGCAAATTAATGGCGGGTCTCCAAAACGATCAGGGTTTATAGCACGCGGACCAATGCCAAAATGACCGCAAACGCCTTGGTGGCGGCTCCCTGCGCCCCGCCTGCGGGCTTACCCTGAGAAGAACAGCCATGCCCCGTCCGATTCTTGCAACCGTTCACGCTGACGCTTTGCGCCACAACCTGCACCGTCTGCGTGCTGCAGCCGGTGACGCGCGCATCTGGGCCATCGTCAAGGCCAATGCCTATGGTCACGGCATCGAGCGGGTTTTCGAGGGCCTGCGCAGCGCTGACGGCTTTGCGCTGCTCGACCTGTCCGAGGCGCAGCGCCTGCGCGCGCTCGACTGGCGCGGGCCGATCTTGCTGCTCGAAGGGGTTTTCGAAGCGCGTGATCTCGAGCTGTGCTCGCGCCTGGGCCTGTGGCATGTGATCCACTGTAACGAACAGATCGATATGCTGGCCGCGCACAAAACGCAGCTGCCGCAGCGGGTGTTCCTCAAGATGAACTCGGGCATGAACCGTCTGGGCTTCAAGCCCGAACGCTTTCGCGCGGCCTGGACGCGGCTCAACGCGCTGCCGCAGGTCGACGAGATCTCGCTGATGACGCACTTCAGCGACGCCGACGGGCTGGCCGGCATCGCCGCGCAATTCAAAGTTTTTCAAGCCGTTACCCACGACCTGCCGGGCGAGCGCTCCCTGAGCAACAGCGCCGCCCTGCTGCGCCACGGTGAGGCGCTGGCCGCCTCGTCAGACTGGGTCCGCCCCGGCATCGGGGTTTACGGCAGCGCCGCTGATTACCCCCTGCACAGCGCGGCCGACTGGGGCTTGCTGCCGACGCTGAGCCTGAGCGCCAAGCTGATCGGCGTGCAGCAGCTCGAAGCCGGCGACAGCGTCGGCTACGGCTCAACCTTCCGGGCCGAGCGCGCCATGCGCATCGGCGTGGTGGCCTGTGGTTACGCCGACGGTTACCCGCGCCACTGCGGCACCGGCGCGCCGGTTTTGGTGGCGGGCGTGCGCACCCAACTGGTCGGCCGCGTCAGCATGGACATGCTCACGGTAGACCTGAGCCCGGTGCCCGAGGCCGGCATGGGCAGCGAGGTCACGCTCTGGGGCATGGCTGCCGATGGCGCCGTGCTGCCCATCGACGAGCTGGCCCAGGCTGCCGGCACCATCAGCTACGAGCTGATGTGCGCGGTCGCCGCGAGGGTGCCTTTCGCCTCGACTTGACGGGCCAGAAAGCCCGACCTGACCGGGGGTGGGAGTGGTAGAAGCATTCCTGACGGTTCTTGCGCGGCCAGCCCCCATCCCAGCCTTCCCCCAGAGGGGGAAGGAGCCAACCCCAATCCCAACCCCAAAGCCAAAGCCAAAGCCAAAGCCAAAGCCAAAGGTGGCAGTAGCCAAGACCAAAGGTGGCAGGAGCTCAATTAGAGATAGGCGGCCGCCCGAATTCACTCCCTCCCCCTCTGGGGGAGGGCAGGGGTGGGGGCCTGCTACCGAGCCACCGTTTTAATGCGCACTCAAAACCGCGGCAAGTCAGTAAGCGAGGTTTTGTCGCTTGCATGAACTTGCCGCGATTGGCGTCGCGCAGAAAAAATGAGCCGTGTTCGCGCCGGCCTCCGCTCCTTCAGTTCTTGAAGCTCTCGGGCACCTTGCCGGCGACCGAGTACAGCGCGGCGGGTGCATTGCGGGTTTGCATGAACTCGGCCAGGCTTTGGCCGCGCATGGCGGCGTAGATGTGCAGGTTGCTCACGCCCAGTACGGCGCCCCATTTTTCGAGCACGAAAAAGATCACGCCGTAATGAATCAGCCCGCGCCAGTCGCGGCGCCTGAGCAAGTCGATTTCTTCGTCGTTCAGTCCGGCGGCCGAAAAGGCGGCGGCTTCGTCGGCGATAAAGGCTTCGCGGTGCGCCGGCCGGGTCATGGCGTGAAGGAAGCGGTTGATGCGCAGGGCCTTGACGCTGCGCGCCAGGGTGTAGGGGTAGGTGCCGGCCAGGCGCTCGCTGCCCTGGAGTTGCAGCGCCATGTGCTGGCGCTGGCGTTCGGTTTCGCCGGCCACGGGCGGGTGGCTGTGGTTTTCGTAAATGGCCGTGGCGATGCCGGTCATGGACGGCAGGTAGTAGCTCTGATGGACCTTGCTGACCTGGGCGGACAGCGCCCCGCGCATGACCAGCCACATGATGACTTCGGCGCCTTCGAGCCCGCCGAGCTCGGCGAGTTCGGCCTGCGTCAGCCCGGCCAGCCGTTCGGGGTCTTTTTCGATCAGTTCCAGAAAGGTCTGGTCCCAGGCCGTGTTGTTGAAGCCGGCGCGCTCGCCGTGCACCTGGTGCGACAGGCCGCCCGTGGCGATGATGGCCACGCGCAGTGGCTCGGGGTAGCTCTCGATCGCGCGGCGCAGGGCTTTGCCCAGATCAAAGCAACGGCGCGCGCTGGGCGTCGGGAACTGCAACACGCCGACTTGCAGCGGAATCACCGGCACCGGCCAGCCGCCCTCGTGCGGCAACAGCAGCGACAGCGGCGAAAAGCAGCCGTGGTCCAGCGGCCGGTCCTGAAAGAAAGACAGGTCAAAGTTGTCCGCCATGACCGACTGGCCGATGTGCGCCGCAAGCGCCGGGTGGCCGGCAATCGGCG
>CAJAOB010000468.1 GCA_903941205.1 uncultured Burkholderiales bacterium
TAAAAAACTCCTCGTCGAAGCCATTGAGTGCAAAGAAAACCGCGCTTTTAACAAAGAAAGAAGCGCCTCCGACGCCACGACTCGCATAAGCAGAGGGTACGGTCGAATGGTCAAAACTTTTCGCATATTGGCCGAAAATGCTTGGCAGGCCTTTAAGCGAACGCAACATCTTTCGTTGCAGCCACAAAGGTAGTTTTCTAAACCACATACCCGGCCGGAAAGATGAGAGAAAAAAATATCCGAAAGTCATGTTGCTGCCGCCTTGCGGACTAGGCCTCGCGTCGTTCAACATTACGCTTGTCCCGACTAAGCCGGTGTTGTGGTGCTGGGTCAACGCGATAGCCTGCTCGAGATCCGCTGCAGCCGCGATCCATGCGTCGGAGTTGAGGAACCAGAGAACGGGTGCCTTGGCCTTTCTGGCACCTGCGTTGCAGCCGTACCCGAAGCCACCGTTCTGCCCGGAATCGACCACTGTGACAATGGGGTGACCAGCGTAGTAACTGTTTAGCGTACTCAACGATTCATCTGTGGAACCGTTGTCAACCACGATGACTTCGAAGGAATGGTTCTCCAGTGTCTGCAGCGTGCGTTCCAGTACAGATATCAGCAGCGGTGCATTGTTGTAGTTGACGGTGATGATGGTGAAGCAGGGTTCCCGCGTCTGTGCGGCGGTCGTTGTTTGGACGCTCATTGTTTTATTTCCCTGCGATGAAGGGACGTCATGTTGGCAAGTATCAGCAAGGCAGACGTCACCTGATAGGTGAAGAGTGGATGGAACCAAGCGACAGGTTCAATTGCCTTCAAATCGTTTACGGTGAGGGCAAGCACCGCGCCGGCCGCGAGCAGCCCGCCAACTGCGCTGCCGATGATCAGTTTTCGGCGGTCAAACACGAAGGCCGTGCGCTGGGAGCAGTAGTCGACACTGAAAAGGAGCAGTGCCACCTTGATGTAGTTGAAGTCCTCTGGATTGATCTGGTATTTGCCCAAATCGATGGCGAGGGCGAAGGTTGCGTGCAGGTGGTGACTGGGCATCACGATTACCGGGCTGCACACAAGGAGGCTGATGGTGAGGAGCCGAAAAAGCACTTTCAATTGACCATGACTTTCCCCCTTTTTGAGTGCGGCAACCTCCCTTGCAACCGCGAACTCCATCAGGGTCGGCACAAAAAGAGTCATGGCTGAGAAAAGTCTGTAGAGGATGGCAAAAGCCGCACCGGAGGTGCTTGCGTGCATGGCGGTGGCCATCAGCAGAGGCGCGTTATACGCCGCATGAAACAGCATGGCACCCAGAGATAGCTGTAGCGCGTGTTTTGACGTTTGCCTACTTGGATGTGCCAACCGGACCTGCCACGTCATGCCCTGGGTATGCAGATATATCCACCCTGCAAGGTTCGCCAGGGCGACACCGGCCAGCACCGCTTCGGGGCGACTGAAAACGATCAAAAGACCAGCTGTGATGAGCACATTGCTGCCTGCAGTGATGAGAACTTTGATGGCCCAGAGCCTTTGCTCTTGGCGCGCGAAGAGAAGCCAGTCGAGCACAAATGCATTGGACAACAGGGCCAAAGCGGCCACCAGCGGCAACCAGCTGCCCTGGGTCGGGGTCGGGATCAGCCCTGCAGCGTGAAACACCATCAACAAAGCGGCCAATCCAGCGTGAACGGTCAAGCGACTGTTCTGGTAGGCGGAGGCCTGCAGACGCCAGTCAGGGCTCCCGGCATTTTCCCGCGTGGCCAACTGTGTCAGGCCAGAATCGAAAACAATCTGAGACAAGAAAATGATGGTCTGCAGCAGAGAGAGCGCCGCGAACTGCGCCGCGGTCAGGTGGTTGGCCGCGATCGCGAGGACAAGATAACCCGATAGGCCGGATATAGATCTGGCTGCAATCACCAGCGCAGACTTCTTCATGTCGCACTCATTTTCACAAGCGCTACCTTATGTCGGCTAGCGTCGCGCGATGAAGATGTCATGCTCGATTTTCCATGTGGTTTGGTTTTGTTCGCACCA
>CAJAOB010000469.1 GCA_903941205.1 uncultured Burkholderiales bacterium
ATCGGTGCGAAGGCTGCGGCCGACGTTCCAGACTTTGTGGCCGTAAAGACACAAAATGCCAGCCCGGCGCAGTTCCTGGCGCAAGGCGTCGCCGTCTTGCGCCTCGGCGGCCGGCACGCTGCCCGGCCGGCGGGCAAAGCCTTCGGGAAGGGGGCGCCACACCTGCCCGCCCGCGTCATTGTTTTCGTCCACCAGCACCACGCTCAGGCCGCTGGCCTGCGCGCGCAGCGCGGCACGCGCGCCTGCCGGGCCGGCACCGAGCACCAGCAAATCGACTTGGCGCCCGTCCTGGACATCCAGGCCGTCCTGGCCGTCCAGCGCCGGATGTAGCGGCTTATTCAAGATGCTGGCTCCTGAACGCCAGGGTCTGCACGACCAGGCCGGCCGTGACCGGCACCTGGCAGGCCGGCAGCTGGCGGGGCCCGACCCAGACCAGACACTCCTGGCAGGAACCCATCATGCAAAACATGCCGCGCGGCGCACCGTCACGCGGACTCTGGCGCAGCTCGCGGCGGCCGGCTGCAAACAGCGCCGCCGCCACGCTTTCGCCAGCAAAAGCCTCCAGAGGCTGCCCGTCGACGGTCAATTGCAGCGCCGGGCCGCGCTGCACGGCCCGGTCTGCGCGCAGGGAGGGTCTGACCGAAGGGGATGAATTCGTCATGAACGTAGGCTTGCTGCGTGGGGGCTTTAGCGATGCGAGGGGCGTGCATCAATTAAGGTTGACGCGCTTGAGTTTACTGTATACATTCAATATACAAATTTTATATTTCTCAACAAACGCCGGGCAGGCACTGGTCTTACCCATGTCCTCAAAGCGGTGCCCGGCCTGCAGCGTTTCCATTGCAATTTCAACCTTTAGGAGTTTTCGATGAAGTCATTCAAACATGCCAGCCGCCGGACCTTCCTGGCAGCCGGATCGATCGGCCTGATGTCGGGCCTGGCCGGCTTTACAGGCCTGGCGTCGGCGCGCACGCTCGCCGAAATTGTGGCCAGCAAGAAACTCGTGGTGGGCGTGAACCCTACGCTGCCGCCGCTGGGCATCTTCAATGACAAGAACGAGATCGACGGCTTTGACGTGGATGTCGCGCGCAAGTTCGGCGATCTGCTGGGCGTCAAGACCGAAATCGTCCAGGTCGGCTCGCCTGACCGCATCCCCTTCGTCAGCAGCGGCAAGATCGACGCGGTGCTCGGCGCCATGACCATCACGGCCGAGCGGCAAAAAGTCATCGACTTCACCATCCCGTTGCACACCGAAATCCTGGGCGTGCTGACCACCAAGTCCAAGACGTACAAGGAGATGATGGACCTCAACGACGCCGCGGTGCGACTGGTTCAGGTGCGCGGGTCCACGCCCGTCAAGCTGGCGCAGGAAAAACTGCCCAAGGCGCAGTTGCTGCTGCTGGACAACTACCCCGATGCGGTGCGCGCCATTGCCCAGGGCCGCGCCGATGCCATGATCGACGTGATGGACTTCATGACCGAGCACACGGCCAAGCACAAGGTGGACTGGCGCATCGTCGACGCACCGATTGACGTCTACTTTTGCGCTGTCGGCGTGCAAAAAGGCAACGATGCGCTGCGCGAGAAACTCAACGGCGCCATCAAGGAACTGCACCGCAATGGCTATGTGGATGATCGCTGGAAGAAGTGGTTCGGCGGCCCGATGCTGCATGACCCGCGCACCCACACCAGCTACAAGTAAGGCCCTGAGATCCCGCACAAGACGCCGGCTTTGCGGAGTCGACGGGGTCTGCGGCATTCATCTGGTCTGCACCGTCTGCGCCCTTGGGCGCCGGCGGTGCCTCTCATTTCCCTTGCCGCCATGAATATTGACTTTGCGCCGGTTCTCGAACGCCTGCCCTATCTGGTCAGCGGCGCTTGGCTGAGCCTGCAAATCGCCTTTCTGGCCTTTGTGATGGGCATGCTGATCGGCCTGGCCGGCGCCTCGGTCCGTAGCTACGGGCCGCGCTGGGCCAAGGCCCTGGTGGGCGCCTACGTGGTGTTCTTCACCAACACGCCGCAGCTGGTGCAGATTTTTTTCCTGTTCTTTGCGCTGCCCGACGCGGGCATCCTGCTGACGCCTTTTCAGGCGGTGCTGATAGGCATGACGCTCAATGCAGGGGCTTACCTGACTGAAATTCAGCGCGCGGGTTTCGAGTCGGTTCGCAGGCCTGAGCTCGAGGCTGCCGAAACCCTGGGCTTTTCTCGCTTTCAGACCATCCGGCTGGTGATTCTTCCGCACATCGTGCGCGTGCTGTTTCCGCCGCTGTCCAACCAATACATCCTGATGACGCTGGGCACTTCGATGGCGGCGGTGTTTGGGGTGGAAGAACTCACGGGCCGCTCGTACAACATCAACTCCGAGACCTTTCGCTCGATCGAGGTTTTTTCAGTCGCCGCGGTGCTCTACATCGTCATCACGCTGATCGCTACCTTGTCGCTGGCCTTTGTCGGCAAGCGCTTTTTTCGCGCCAAGATGAGGTGGTTCTGATGTGGAGCCAGATCGTCGAGGAGCTGCCGCGCTTTTTCGGTTACTACAACCTGATTTTCTTTGCCAAGGCGCTGGGCACGACCTTCGCGCTCTCGGCGATTGGCTGCGTGGTCGGCTTTTCTGCCGGCTTTGTGCTGGCTACATTGCGCATGAGCACGCGAGCCTCCCTCATGCCGCTGCGCTGGGCGGCCACGCTGTTTGTCGAGTTGTTCAGACGCGTCCCCTTTCTGGTGACGCTGATGCTGGTGTTCTTCATTTTTCAGGGCCTGAAAGCTGACCTGAGCATGTTCAGCGTGGCGCTGCTCAGCGTCTGCCTGATCGCCACGGCCTTCATCACCGAGATCGTTCGCAGCGGGCTCGAGTCGGTGCACCAGAACCAGTGGGACGCCGCCGCGACGCTCAACTTCAGCTACTGGCAAACGCTGCAAATGGTCATCATCCCGCAGGCCTGGAAAATCATCTTGCCGCCGGCCTTCGGGTTTTTTGTGCTGTTCATCAAGGACACGGCGCTGGCTTCACAAATCGGCGTGATCGAGCTGGCCTTTGCCGGCAAGGCCATGAGCAACAAGGGCTTTTCGGCCACGCTGGTTTATGGCACGGTGCTGGTTCTTTATTTCATGCTGTCGTATCCGCTGTCGCGCTTTGGAAAATACCTGGAGAGCCAACTTGCCCCAACTCGAAATCGTTGACCTGAAGGCCAACTATGGCACGCAGACCGTGCTCGAGCGAATCAACCTGAGCGTGGAAAAAGGCGAGATCGTCAGCCTGATCGGTGCCTCCGGGTCCGGCAAAAGCACGCTGCTGCGGGTGCTGATGGGCCTGCTGCCGCCGCTGGCCGGTCAGGTGCGCATCAACGGCCAGGCCATCGACTACAAGGACCGCGCCCAACTCCAGCAGATTCGCTCGCAGATGGCCATCGTGTTCCAGCAGTACAACCTGTTTCAGAACATGAGCGTGCTCGACAACGTCACCGTCGCCCCGATCAAGGTCAAGGGTCGCCCGCGCAAGGAGGTCGAGGACTACGCCACCGCGCTGCTCCAGAAAGTCGGCATGGGCGCCAAGCTCAAGGCCTATCCCGACGAGCTTTCGGGCGGGCAGCAGCAGCGGGTGGCAATTGCCCGCGCGCTGGCCTTGCAGCCCGACATCCTGCTGCTCGACGAGGTGACGGCCGCCCTGGACCCGGAACTGGTCACCGAGGTGCTCGACACGGTGCGACTGCTGGCCGCCGAGGGCATGACGATGTTCATCGTCTCGCACGAAATGAGCTTTGTGCGCGAGGTCTCGAGCAAGGTTGTTTTCATGGACGCCGGCCATGTGATCGAAGCCGGCGAGGCCCGTCAGATCTTTGACCAGCCGCAGCAAGCGCGCACCCGCGAATTCGTCGGCAAGATCCTGCGCCATTGAGGCGCTGGCTGCGGGCTCAGGGCCCGTAATCGCTGACCAGGCCGTTGCTCAGGCGCGAGAGCGTGTAGCGCGCCAGATTTCGCAGGTGGGCCAGCACGGCCTCATCCGCGCGTTTTTCATCGCCGGCAATGTAAGCGTCCAGGATCGCCAGATGTTCACTGCGGTCTTCCTCGATCCGGTTGAACGGGTCGACCACCTCGAACAGCCGGCACAGCACGCGCAAATGGGCAATCGTCTCGGCCAGCATGGCATTGCCCGAGGCCCGCGCGAAAAGCCCGTGAATTTCATCATCGGCCTGCCAATGGCCGGAGCCTTGCTGGTTTGAATCGAGCGCCAGGATGTTCTCGCGCAGCGCGCGGATTTCCGCCGGCGGCACCCGGCCCATGGCCAGGCAAACGGCTTGCGACTCCAGCCGCTCCCGCACTTGCAGGCACTGAAAATAATGCGAGGCGGTGATTCGCCGCACCGCATAAGAGCGCGCGTTCGCACGCACCAGCAGGCCTTCGCCTTCGAGCCGGAGCAGCGCTTCGCGCAGCGGCGTGCGCGACATCTGCAGCCGCTCGGCCAGCCGGCCTTCGACCAGCACTTCGCCGCCCGTGAGTTCGCGCTGCAAGATCAGCCGACGCACGATGGCGTACGCGCGGTCAGTCAGATTGGAAGACGCGTCGGCACCTGCCGCCGCAGGCGCCTGGGCGGGGATCGCCTTGCGTGTCGGCGTGCCTTCGGGCAGCAGCCGCTTGCCGACTTTCACCGGCGCCTTCGAAACGGGCGCGATTTTGGATTTCATATGCTTTGTCTACATTTCGTGTGAAATCAGGGCGAGCATACGGCCATATCCTCAGGCGCGCGCCAGAAAACCCCCTGAAACCGCAAAAAAAATGGAGCGCCCGAGGGCTGCGGCGCCTGCCAATGCAGGCCTGCGCCGGGCCCCGCCTCAAGCCAGCGCCGGCTCCTGCGCAAGCGCCACCTCGGCGGTGATCTCGTAAGAGCGAAGGCGTGCGCCATGCTCATAAATCTGCCCGGCAATCATCAGCTCGTCAGCGCCGGTGCGCTCGACAAAAGCCTTCATTTCCTGCCGGACCGTGTCGGCCGAGCCAATCGCGTAGCTCTGGCGAACGCTCGCGAGCAAGGCATGCTCCTGCGGGCCAATGGTCGATAAAAAATCAGCCTTGGGCGGCGGCAGCTCGGCCGGGCGGCCGCTGCGTAAATTGATGAAGGCCTGCTGCTGCGACGTCGCCAGGACATGGGCCTGCTCATCGGTGTCGGCGGCAAACACATTAAAGCCAAGCATCACGTAGGGCTTGGCAAGCCGCGCCGAAGGCTCGAAGCGCGCGCGGTAAATCTCGATCGCCTGCATCATTTGCGCAGGCGCAAAGTGCGATGCAAACGCAAAGGGCAGGCCCAGGTGCGCGGCCAGCTGCGCGCCGAACAAGCTGGAGCCGAGTATCCACATCGGCACCTTCAGCCCCGTGCCCGGCACAGCACGCACCGGCTGGCGCGGCTCGTCAG
>CAJAOB010000470.1 GCA_903941205.1 uncultured Burkholderiales bacterium
CGAAGTCATTGGCAAAAACTTCCCGGCCATGAGCTGCGTCGAAGTCAGCGGCCTGGTCGAAGACCGCGCCAAGATCGAGATCGAAGTCACGGCGGTGCTGCCAGACTGATCCGCCTTCTACGGGCTTGATGCGCCTGGGTTGCGGCAATTTGGGCTGATCGGAGCCGGGCCGGCGGATGCGGGGTGGTCCGTGTGATCAGTGCCGAGGCCGGGCGACCCAGGTTTTCAACCCCTGGCAGTAGGGGCTGAAAACGTGGGTGTTCGGCTTTGGGCTGTGTGGACTGTTTAGGCCTTAAGCCTGCGCGGTTTGCTTGGCGAGCACAAAGCGAAACGCCCACATAAAGTGGGCGTTTGCTACCAGCCGCTTGGGCTGGGGATTTGGTTGCGCGGGCAAGATTTGAACTTACGACCTTTGGGTTATGAGCCCAACGAGCTACCAGGCTGCTCCACCGCGCGGTAAGCAAGTATTCTAACCCTTATTCGGCCTTCGTGCCGCCGGTCGAGGAATCTTCGTTGACCTCTGGACGATCAACCAACTCGACCAGCGCCATAGGGGCGTTGTCACCGACACGGAAACCCATTTTCAGGATGCGTGTGTAGCCGCCTGGACGAGCCTTGAAGCGGGGGCCGAGGTCTGCAAACAGCTTGACCACCATGTCGCGGTCGCGCAAACGGTCAAAAGCCAGACGTTTGTTGGCCAGCGTGGGCTCTTTGGCCAGCGTGATCATGGGCTCTACCACGCGGCGAAGCTCTTTGGCTTTTGGCAGCGTGGTTTTGATGACTTCATGCTGAATCAGGGAGTTCATCATGTTGCGCAGCATCGCAAGGCGATGTGAGCTGGTGCGGTTGAGTTTACGTAGTCCGTGTCCGTGGCGCATGGTGCTATTTCCTTCCAGTTTTTTTAATTCAGGCAGCCGTATCAGGTACTGCCCTTGCACTGCCTCACTGCGGAGGCAAACTCAAATTAGCGCTTGTCGAGGCCGGCCGGTGGCCAGCTTTCCAGGCGCATGCCCAGCGTGAGACCACGGGAAGCCAGAACTTCCTTGATCTCGTTGAGCGATTTGCGACCCAGGTTCGGCGTTTTGAGAAGCTCGTTCTCGGTGCGCTGAATCAGGTCGCCAATGTAGTAAATGTTTTCGGCTTTCAGGCAGTTGGCAGAACGCACCGTCAGTTCCAGCTCATCAACGGGGCGCAGCAGGATTGGGTCAAACTGCTGCGAGCTGCGCTGTACCGGCGCATCGAACGCCGCCAGCTCATTGCCTTCTAGCTGGGCAAATACCGCAAGTTGCTCGACCAGGATCTTGGCGGAAGCTCGCACTGCGTCTTCAGCAGAAACAGCACCATTGGTCTCGATCTCGAGAACCAGCTTGTCGAGGTCGGTACGCTGTTCGACGCGGGCGCTTTCGACGGTGTAGCTCACGCGCTTGACGGGCGAGAACGACGCGTCCAGAACAATGCGGCCGATGGATTTGGTCGACTCGTCGCCATAGCGGCGCATCGTGCCCGGCACATAACCGCGGCCATTTTCGACCTTGATCTGCATGTCGATCTTGCCGCCGTGCGACAGATTGACGATCACGTGCTCTGGATTGATGATTTCGACGTCATGTGGCGTCTGGATGTCAGCCGCCGTCACAGGGCCTTCGCCATCTTTGCGCAGGCTCAGGGTAACTTCATCACGGTTGTGCAGCTTGAATACAACCCCTTTGAGGTTCAGCAGGATGTTGACCACATCTTCTTGCACGCCGTCGATGGACGAGTATTCGTGCAACACCCCGGCGATAGTAACTTCGGTGGCGGCATGGCCGACCATGGATGACAACAACACCCGGCGCAAGGCATTGCCGAGCGTGTGGCCATAACCGCGTTCAAAAGGCTCAAGCGTCACCTTGGCGCGGTTGGCAGCGAGCTGCTCAACGTTGATAGTTTTTGGTTTCAGTAGATTTGTTTGCATGCAGTCTTCCTCTCAATGCCCTCGGCTCGTTACACCGATAAGGCCGGGTGAAGCAGCCTGAGCCAGCGATACTGGCTCAGGTACGGGGGAAAATTAGCGTGAGTACAACTCGACGATCAACGATTCGTTGACGTCTGCTGCGAATTCATCACGGTCCGGCACCTTCTTGAAGATACCCTCGCCCTTGTCAATGCTGACATCAACCCAGGCAGGCATGCCAACTTGCTGAGCCAGTTGCAGCGCTTCGACCACGCGGTTTTGCTTCTTGGACTTCTCGCGCACAGCGACAACATCACCAGTTTTCACGAGGTAGGACGGAATGTTGACCGATTGACCGTTGACCGTGATCGCCTTGTGCGACACCAGCTGACGTGCTTCAGCACGGGTCGAGCCGAATCCCATCCGGTAAACCACGTTGTCCAGGCGGCATTCCAGCAGAAACAGCAAGTTGGCGCCCGTATTGCCTTTGCGGCGGTCAGCTTCTTCGAAGTAACGGCGGAACTGCTTTTCCAGCACGCCGTACATACGCTTGACCTTTTGCTTTTCGCGCAGTTGCATACCGTAGTCCGACGTGCGCATGCCCGAAGTGCGGCCGTGCTGGCCGGGCTTGGAGTCAAATTTGGCCTTGTCCCCGATGGCGCGACGAGCGCTCTTGAGGAACAGGTCGGTGCCTTCACGGCGGGAGAGTTTGGCCTTGGGGCCCAGGTAACGTGCCACTTGTATTTCCTTTTGTCGTCTGCTGCACGTGGTGCAGGAGCCCTCGGTACGAAACCTGTCGGCGGTGGGCTTGGGTAAAAATGCCTAAAGCCTGATGAGCTGCTCAGCGCAGCCGATCAGGCCCAGGGCAAGGGGAACTTAAATGCGACGGCGCTTTTGCGGGCGGCAGCCGTTGTGCGGAACCGGTGTCACGTCAGCAATCGAATTGATGCGGATACCGAGGGCGCCAAGGGCACGCACAGACGATTCGCGACCAGGGCCAGGGCCTTTGATTTCGACGTCGACGTTCTTGATGCCTTGTTCAATGGCAGCACGACCGGCCACTTCGGACGCGACCTGCGCGGCGAAAGGAGTCGATTTGCGTGAGCCCTTGAAGCCCTGACCACCGGACGATGCCCATGACAAAGCATTGCCCTGGCGGTCAGTGATCGTGATGATCGTGTTGTTGAAAGAAACGTGAATGTGGGCGATACCATCGGCCACATTTTTACGGACTTTCTTGCGAACGCGTTGCGCTGCGTTATTGCTTGGTGCTTTTGCCATAACTTACCTTCGATTATTTTTTCAGGGACTGCGCTGCTTTGCGCGGACCCTTACGGGTGCGGGCGTTGGTGCGCGTACGCTGACCACGCATCGGCAGGCCGCGGCGATGGCGGAAACCACGGTAGCAACCGATGTCCATCAAACGCTTGATGTTCATGGTTGTCTCACGCCGCAAGTCACCTTCAATGGTGAACAAGGCGATCTGGTCACGAATCTTCTCGAGGTCCGCGTCCGTCAGATCCTTGATCTTTTTGGCATAGGCAATATCGCAGGCCTCGCAGATTTTGCGAGCACGGGTGCGACCGATGCCAAAGATCGCAGTCAGGCCGATTTCGGCGTGCTGCTGCGGCGGAATGTTGATACCTGCTATACGAGCCATATGCGTCCTCTAATACTCTTTGAAATCAGCCTTGACGCTGTTTGTGGCGTGGGTCTGTGCAGATAACACGCACAACGCCTTTGCGACGAATGATCTTACAGTTGCGGCAAATCTTCTTGACAGAAGCGGAAACTCTCATTTTATTCTCCTAAACTTTCTCTATGCGATTCGCACGGAACACGATAACCGGCCGAAATCCAACGAATCAGTTGCCGGGCTTGAAATTGGCCTTTTTAAGCAAGGACTCGTACTGCTGCGACATCATGTAGTTCTGAACCTGAGCCATGAAGTCCATGGTGACGACCACAATAATAAGCAGCGATGTTCCACCGAAATAAAACGGAACGTTGTACTTCAAGATCAGAAACTCTGGCAACAAACATACAAAGGTGATGTAGACAGCTCCAGCCAGAGTCAAACGAACCAAGATCTTGTCGATATACCGCGCGGTCTGATCACCCGGGCGAATCCCGGGCACAAAGGCGCCACTTTTCTTCAGGTTGTCCGCAGTCTCACGACTGTTGAAGACCAACGCCGTGTAAAAGAAACAGAAAAATACGATGGCGGACGCGTAGAACATCACGTAGATGGGCTGACCAGGGGTCAGCGTCGCAGCAATATCCTTGAGCCAGCGCATGCTGTCGCCTGCCGATAACCAACCAACCACCGTTGCTGGCAACAAAATGATCGAAGAAGCGAAGATCGGCGGAATCACCCCTGCCATATTAAGTTTCAACGGCAGATGGGATGACTGACCGCCGTAGACCTTGTTTCCCACCTGACGACGGGCGTAATTCACCAAAATCTTACGCTGACCGCGCTCAACGAAAACCACAAAGTAGGTAACGAGCGCCACCACCACCACGATCACCAACGCAATGAGAATACTCATGGCGCCAGTACGAACCAGCTCCATCAAACCACCCATGGCGCTGGGCAAGCCAGCGGCAATACCGGCAAAAATCAAAATCGAGATGCCGTTACCCAGGCCGCGCTCCGTGATCTGCTCACCCAACCACATCAGAAACATGGTTCCCGCGGTCAGACTTACCACCGCGGTCATGCGAAAACCAAAACCAGGTGCCAAGACCAGACCCGGCGAGCTCTCGAGGGCCACGGCGATGCCCATGGACTGAAATAGGGCCAGGCCCAGGGTTCCGTAACGGGTGTACTGGGTGATCTTGCGGCGACCGGTTTCACCCTCCTTCTTCAGCTGCTCGAATGTGGGAACCACATAGGTAAGCAACTGCATGATGATCGAGGCAGAAATGTAGGGCATGATGCCCAACGCAAACACGGTAAAGCGGGAAAGCGCACCACCCGAGAACATATTGAACAAATTCAATATGCCACCCTGCTGGCCGCTGAAAAGTGCCTTCAGTTGCGACGGATCTATTCCAGGTACCGGAATGTGCGCGCCCACACGGTAAACCACCAGCGCGAGTAGCAGGAACACGAGCCGACTGCGAAGGTCACCGAACTTGCCGGTCTTTGCAATTTGTGCGGAACTTGTGGCCACTGATGGTTATCCGATGAGTGATGCTGAAGGTTGGACTAGGGGTTTTGTCGCTCAGGCGATCGAACCACCAGCCGCTTCGATCGCAGCCTTGGCACCGGCAGTAGCGCCAATACCATTGAGCTTGACCACTTTGGTCAAAACACCAGTCTTGATGACCTTGATCGTTTTGGCCATCTGGCCAACCAGACCGGCGGTTTTCAGGGCCAGCACATCCACTTCAGCCAAGCCGAGTTCTTCCAGCGAAGCCAGAGTCACTTCAGCGTTGAACTGCAGTTGATGCGACTTGAAACCGCGCTTGGGCAAGCGACGCTGCAAGGGCATCTGACCGCCCTCAAAGCCGACCTTGTGGTAGCCACCCGAACGCGACTTTTGACCCTTGTGGCCTCGACCGGCGGTTTTGCCCAAGCCGGAGCCGATGCCGCGGCCGACACGGCGCTTGGCATGCTTGGCGCCTGCGCCGGGGGTGATTGCATTGAGTTCCATGATGCACCTGTCCTTACAGAATCTTGACCATATAGCTGATCTTGTTGATCATGCCGCGCACTGCGGGCGTGTCTTCGAGTTCGCTGGTGCTGTTGACGCCGCGAAGACCAAGACCACGCACCGTCGCACGGTGTGATTCCTTGGTCCCAATCGGGCTTTTGACCAGCTGGACCTTGAGTTTATTTTCTGTCGTCATAACCGTTCCGCCTTAGCCGATGATGTCTTCGACTGATTTGCCACGCTTGGCAGCGATGTCCGACGCCGTGGTGGATTTGTTCAGGGCGTCCATCGTGGCGCGCACCATGTTGTAGGGGTTGCTCGAACCATGGCTTTTGGCCACGATGTCGGTGATCCCCATGACTTCAAAAACGGCGCGCATTGGGCCACCGGCGATGATGCCAGTACCTTTGGGGGCCGGTGCCATCATGACGTTGGCTGCACCGTGGTGGCCGAACACGTTGTGATGGATGGTGCCGTTCTTAAGGGACACCTTGGTCATATTGCGACGCGCTTCTTCCATGGCCTTCTGCACGGCTGCCGGCACTTCTTTCGACTTGCCTTTGCCCATGCCGACGCGGCCATCGCCGTCACCGACCACGGTCAACGCCGCGAAACCCAGAATACGACCGCCCTTGACGACTTTGGTGACGCGGTTGACCGCGATCATCTTTTCCTTCAGACCATCGTCCGGAGCGTCGTTGTTCGATTTAGCTTGAAACTTAGCCATACTTAAATCCAGTCTTAGAACTGCAGGCCAGCTTCACGCGCAGCCTCAGCCAGCGCTTTGACGCGGCCGTGGTAGGCGAAGCCAGCGCGGTCAAACGCTACTTTTTCAACACCAGCTGCTTTTGCTTTTTCAGCAATGCGCTTGCCAATGGCTTGCGCAGCAGCAACGTTTCCACCCTTGCCTGACGCGCCGATTTCCTTGCGGACGTCGACCTCAGCTGTGGAGGCCGCGGCCAGGATCTTGGTGCCGTCGCCGGAGATGACGCTGGCGTAGATATGCAAATTGGTACGATTTACCGTCAAACGCGCCACGCCTTGTGTCGCAATGCGGATGCGGGTCTGGCGTGAACGACGAAGGCGCTGCTCTTTTTTGGTCAACATGATGCAGCTCCTTATTTCTTCTTGGTTTCTTTGATCGTGATCTTCTCATCCGAATAACGGATGCCCTTGCCTTTGTAAGGCTCGGGAGGACGAATCGCACGAACTTCAGCCGCCATCTGGCCCACACGCTGGCGATCGGAACCCTTGATCACGACTTCCGTCGGGGAGGGGGTTTCAACCTTGATGCCGGCAGGCATATCCAGAATCACCGGATGGGAATAGCCCACCGTCAGATTCAGTTTCGCGCCCTGCGCTTGGGCCTTGAAACCCACACCGACCAGGCTGAGCTTTTTCTCAAAGCCTTTGGTCACACCGGTGACCATGTTGCTAACGAGCTGGCGCATGGTACCGCTCATGGCATTGGCTTCGCGAGAATCATTCGTCGGAACGAAGCTCAACTTCCCGGCGTCATTGGTGATGGCCACCAATGCGCTTTGGGCTTGTGCCAGGGTGCCCAAGGCGCCCTTGACATTGATCTGGTCTTCCTTGAAGACGACGTCGACGCCCGCAGGGACGAGGACAGGCATTTTTGCTACGCGAGACATTTCAGTTACTCCTAATGTCCGTTAAGCCACATAGCAAAGAACTTCGCCACCGATGCCGGTTGCGCGCGCTTTGCGGTCGGTCATCACGCCCTGAGGGGTGGTGACGATCGCCACACCCAGGCCGTTCATGACCTGGGGAATGGCGCCGTGGCCTTTGTACACGCGAAGACCGGGACGGCTGACGCGCTCGATGCGCTCAATCACCGGGCGGCCAGCGTAATACTTCAAGGCAATTTCCAGCTGGGGCTTGCCGTCGTTGGCCTTGACCGAGAAGCCATCAATGTAGCCTTCGTCTTTCAGAACCTGTGCGATAGCAACTTTGACTTTGGAAGACGGCACTTGCACAACAGCTTTTTCAACCATTTGTGCATTACGGATGCGCGTCAACATGTCGGCGATAGGATCACTCATGCTCATTTGTGGTTCTCCTAGTGCTTACCAGCTGGCCTTGGTGATACCGGGGATATCACCTGCAAAAGCCAGTTCACGGATCTTGGCACGCGCCAGACCGAACTGGCGGAAAGTGCCGCGTGGGCGACCCGTGATCTCGCAGCGGTTGCGCTGGCGGGTCGGGTTGGCATTGCGTGGCAACTTTTGCAGTTCAAGGCGTGCCAGCGCGCGCTCCTCATCGGTGCGCTTGAAATCGTTGGACGTTGCTTTGAGTTCTGCGTATTTCTTGGCGAACTTGGCCGCGAGCTTCTCGCGCTTGAGTTCACGTTGCAGTAGAGCTTGTTTTGCCATCTCTTGCGCCTTCAGTTCTTGAACGGAAAACGGAAGGCGGTGAGGAGTGCCTTGCACTCTTCATCGGTCTTGGCCGTCGTGGTAATGCTGATATTGAGACCGCGCAAGGCGTCGACCTTGTCGTACTCAATCTCAGGGAAAATGATCTGCTCTTTCACGCCGATGTTGTAGTTCCCGCGGCCGTCAAAGGCCCGCCCGGAAATACCACGGAAGTCACGTACGCGGGGCAGGGCCACAGTGACGAAACGATCCAGGAATTCATACATCTTGACGCCGCGCAGCGTGACCATGCAGCCGATCGGCAAGTCTTCGCGGATCTTGAAACCGGCGATGGCTTTCTTGGCCTTGGTAACCACAGGCTTCTGGCCCGCGATTTTGGTCATGTCACCAACAGCGTTGTCCATCACTTTCTTGTCAGCAACCGCCTCGCTCACACCCATATTGAGCGTGATCTTGGTGATGCGCGGAACCTGCATCGGCGATGTGTAGCCGAATTTTTCAATCAGGGCGGGCGCGATTTTCTCGCGGAATTGATCTTGCAAGCGTGCCATGTTTATGCAGCCTTAATTTCGTCGCCGCTGGACTTGTAGACGCGCACTTTTTTGCCGTCAGCCAACAACTTGATACCAACACGATCCGCCTTGCCCGTAGCAACATTGAAAATTGCCACGTTGGACTGGTGAATCGGCATGTTCTTTTCAACAATGCCACCTGCAATACCTTTGAGCGGGTTGGGCTTGGCATGTTTTTTCACCATGTTGACCCCATCCACCAGCAGATAGCTTTCGTCCTTGCGAAGCGCCACAGCGCCGCGCTTGCCCTTGTCGCGACCTGCGATCACGATGACCTGGTCGCCTTTGCGAATCTTGTTCATGGTGTGCCCTTATAGAACTTCAGGAGCCAGGGACACGATCTTCATGAACTTTTCAGTGCGCAACTCGCGCGTCACTGGTCCGAAGATGCGGGTGCCGATGGGCTCTAGCTTGGCATTGAGCAACACTGCTGCGTTGCCGTCGAATTTGACGAGCGAGCCGTCGCCGCGGCGGATGCCCTTGGCGGTGCGAACGACCACCGCACTGTAAACCTCGCCTTTTTTGACGCGGCCACGTGGAGCGGCTTCTTTGATGCTCACCTTGATGACGTCACCAACGCTGGCGTACCTGCGCTTGGATCCGCCCAGCACCTTGATGCACATCACGGATTTAGCACCCGTGTTGTCAGCAACATCGAGTTTGGATTGCGTTTGAATCATTTAAATTAGTCCCAACTTGCACCAGTCGCGGGCCTGCCCGAAGCAAATCGAGCTCAGCCTTTAGCCAGTCAGTCTTGGGCCCGTCGTCCACGATGCAAACCACTCGCACCGCTTCCGCTGGGCAGAAATCCCCGCCTTTTCCAAGCGAAGCCCACGATTATGACTGGACTAAATGGCCGCGTCAACCGCCTGAGTGGAATATTTGGGAGAAAACTGCCCGTTCCGGCCTGAAGCGCGGGGAGACGGGCTCTGCGCCCGGCATGCGCAAGCTTTTTTGGGCGTCCTTTGCCAAGCACCGGCGTCATGCCGAGCTCATCCCAGGCTCGGTACACCTTGACTCACCATGATCGCCGCCATCAGCAGCCGGGAGTCAGGCAGGCAGGGTCCTGTAGTGACGGGAAAGGTCGAGAAATGCCGGCAACTGCGGGTCTACGCCGGTTTCGGCTTGTAGTATTTCAGCAACGGCCGCAGACAATGACTCTGCAAGCAGAGCATCCAGAAAGAGCAGGCGCGAACGACGGGCCAGCATGTCTTCGACGGTTCGGGCGTATTCATGGCGGGCGGCGAAACGGACCATGGCCTCGGACAGGCCCGGACAGAGCCAACGCTCGCTGCCCGGCAGTGCGTCGACGGCTGGCGCTTCTTGCCCGTAGCTGTGCAAGCCGGCACCCTCGCTCATCTTGTATGCAGAAGGCTGCGCGCCCACCAGGGTCAGGGTGGCCGTGACCGAAGCGCCCCTTGCTTCTAGCAAGGCGGCGCCCTGGCATCGCTCGAGCACGTCTTGCGCCATCGCCCGGTAAGTCGTCCATTTGCCTCCGGTGACCGTCACGAGGGCGGACTTGCTGACCACAATCGTGTGCTCGCGGGATAAGCCCTGGGTGTTGCCGCCGTCCGCATCCTGCGGTTTCACCAGCGGACGCAGGCCCACCCAGACGCTGCGCACGTCTGCCGCCAGCGGCGCACGGGTCAGGTAGCGGGCGGATTCATGCAGGATGAAGTCAACTTCTTCCTTGAAAGGAAGTGGCTCGCGGGCGAGGTCACCGCGCGGGGTGTCGGTGGTGCCCAGGATGACTTTGCCCAGCCAGGGCACCGCAAACAAGACCCGGCCGTCTTCGGTCTTGGGCACCAGCAGAGCGTGGTCGGTGGGCCAAAACGAGCGGTCGACAACCAGATGCACGCCCTGACTGGGCGCCACCATGGGCGCAACGCTTTGTCCGGCTGCGTCGCCGTCGAGCTGGCGAAGCTGATCTACCCAGACGCCGGCGGCATTGACGATGCAACGCGCCCGAATGTCAAACGCCTGGCCGGTTTCCGCGTCTCGGGCATGCAAGCCCGCCACGCGCCCGGCCTCTTGAATGAAGCCCGTAACGGGGCAGTAATTGACCAGCAGCGCGCACTGCACTGCGGCGGTACGGGCCAGGGCCAGCGCCAGCCGCGCGTCGTCAAACTGGCCGTCCCAGTACTTGATGCCACCCTTGAGCCCCTCGGGTCGAACGGTGGGCAGGCACTGCAAGGTTTTCGCACGGCTCAAAAACTCGGTCGGGCCCAGTCCGGCCGAGCCAGCCAGCGCGTCGTACAGCTTGAGCCCGAGGCCATAAAACGGTGCTTCCCACCATTTGTAAGAAGGCATGACGAAAGCCAGCGGCTGGGCCAGATGCGGCGCATTGGCCAGCAACACCGAGCGCTCGTGCAGCGCCTCGCGCACCAGCCCGAGGTTTCCTTGCGCCAGGTAGCGCACGCCGCCATGCACCAGCTTGGTCGCACGCGAGGAGGTGCCCTTGGCGAAGTCGTGCGACTCCAGCAGCACCACCGAATAGCCTCTTGAAGCGGCTTCAAGTGCCACACCCAACCCGGTCGCGCCCCCGCCAATGACAGCCAGATCGTAGGTTCGGGGTTCTGCCAGGCGTGCCAGCAAGGCGGGGCGCTGCGTGGGCAGCGGTGTTGTGAAAGTCATCGAGGTATTTTCCATGCAGCGGCAGGGCCTGATCGGGCGCAGGACTTTTCGCGATAAGCTGAAGCCTTCGCAAGGCCCAAAGGCGGGTCTGAAATACAGGCACTGAAACTTTTTTGACCACCATGACCTACTTGCTTGCCCTCGACCAAGGCACCTCCAGTTCGCGCAGCATTGTTTTTGACGCGCGCGGCCAGATCATGGCCATGGCGCAGCAGGAGCTGCCGCAGATTTATCCGCGCCCGGGCTGGGTTGAACACGACGGGATGGAAATCTGGCGCGCCCAACTTGAAACAGCGCGCCAGGCCATCGCCAAAGCCGGCCTGTCGGCGAGCGACATCCGCGCCATTGGCATCACCAACCAGCGCGAAACCACGCTGGTCTGGAACCGCCGCACCGGCCAGCCGATTCACCATGCCATCGTCTGGCAGGACCG
>CAJAOB010000471.1 GCA_903941205.1 uncultured Burkholderiales bacterium
CCCAACCGGCAAGCCGCATTGACGAACTGCTGCCCCATCGCTGGTCACCAGCAATCTAACTCCGCTGGTAACTGTCATCGCAAGTCAATGTGACTTGGCCGGACGCATACAGCCGGCCTTGCCAATGATGTTGTGGAACTCGCGATTGCTCAGATCTGCCCGGTGGGGGTTGGGCAGTTTGACCTTCTCGCCATTGTCGATCCGGTAGAAGCTGTGATCGCTGTGATGATCTTGAACCCCGGCGAGGTACCGCTTGATGAAGTCATTGTTGATTTCTGAGACTGACGCCACATTGGGAACCAGAACGCTCTTGCCGCCTTTGGCCCAGTCGATCCAATACACCGGACAGTTATTTAAGTGCGAAAAAGAACTCAGGGCTGATCCATCACAACGGCTGGCTGCGCTTTGTTGGCCGCGCGTTTCGTGAAGAGCAGCATCCGGAGCAGTGGAGGTTCAAGAAAGCGGGAATGGCCGCTTATGCGCTTGATCCGCAGACAGGGTATCGGCAGCTCGTGATCGCGTTCATTGACCACATACCCGAGGGCGCTGACCTGGAGGACGTCGCGGCCGAAGGCGTCCGGTATCTTGAGCGTGTGATTTTGAAAAGGGATGGCGATGGTGAGCAACACAAAATTTGTAGGCAATCCCCAGGCGTTGCGCGACTGGCAGGCACGAATGGGATTTACCTATGACACCGCGGCAGCGGCTTTAGGCATGTCGAGATCTGCTTACGCGAACATGGTGGCCATCGGCGCAGAACCAAGCTATATCCCGCGCATTGACTTGCGGACGGCGCTTGCTTGCGCGGCCATCGAGCGCGGCATCAAGCCAATTTGACTATGAGCACTCAGAGCGGATGCTATAGAAAATTTGCAGCAGCATGGCACGCAACAGCTTCTCCGGCGCAATGCTGGGGCGACCACCTTTGATGTCAGCAGCGAACATGCCGCAGAGCAGCGGCTCAATGTTCTTCAATGCCAGATTCACCATCGTGCGCAATGCGCACTGCGCGCAGCGGGTGGTTGTCCGGCACGAAGTCATCCAGACGACGCATCGTGAACAAGCTCTCGATGAAGGTATCGGCTCCGCGCATGGTCAGGTGGTTTGGGCTTGCAATATCGCTTTGTCTATAACGCTTGGGCCGCTCAGAGGTCTACTTCGGGGTTGGGTATTTCAGCAGCCTGCTAGGCCGGTCCGCTAACATAAAAATACCCTAATGAATCGCTGTGGGTGTACGCATGGCCGTCATCATTGGAGCGATCGATTAACTCGACGGCGAATGCATCCAATGCCGCAATGTCTAGCCGATGCGCTTCACTCAAACATTCGCTGAATGACCAAACCAACCAATCGTTTTGCAATCTGGGCGCCTTGGTCACCGCCGTTTTCAGCCAAACCGTTTCATGGGGACCATCGCGATGTTCCTCATAATTCTCGCCACTTGCATCCTGGCTGATCACCTTTTTCAACGAGGCTTCACGCAGCGGCACATCTGTGTAAGTATCTCGCCCCATCCACAAAGGCCTATCTGATCGAAGAAATCGTCCGCCCCCATGCCGGGTGACATCTTGCTGCCCAAAAAACATCCCAGCGCTTTTTTTGCCACGGCCCTGACCAGCCACCTGATCGACTTGCAGGCCGACACCTTGGTCGTCACCGGCTGCAGCACCAGCGGCTGTGTGCGCTCCAGCGTGGTTGACGCCTTTGCCTTGAATTTCAAAGTACTTGTGCCCGAAGACGCCGTCTACGACCGAAGCCGCGTATCGCACGCGGTCAATCTGTTCGACATGTCAGAGAAATATGCCGATGTGGCGCCTACCGCCGGCATAACCGAAACGCTCCGGAAAATCTGACGGCCCATGACGGCCTGCTTCCTGCTTCCTGCTGCGTGATGTGGCGGCTTGTAGAACCGACAAGCCCTGCCCCCGTCGAGAGATAAACCCGGGTGCGTTGACCGAGGCTTTGACATCCTCAGGCAGGCGTTGGCGAGGGGGGTCTTTCCTTTCTGCGCCGCGGCGGGTCTTGCGCCCATCAATGCCCGCGATTGACCAAATGATGCTTGCCCTGAAGCCTTCAGCTTGTTGACATGGCGATTTCAAAAAGCTGATCCAGGCCAGTTCTGACGTGCGCGAGTTCGCACTTGGGCTCGGGAAGATGGGAACTGGAGAACTGGAGAACCGGGGAAGTCCGGGCTGGGTGGACTGGATGGCGATGTGGCGGATTCTTGCGGCAGGGCGCGTGCCTGCACAATCTCCGCCATGAAAATTCATGCCAAGGCGCTAATTCATTTTGACGCTATCCGCCGCTGCGGATCGATCCGCCAGGCGGCCAAGCAGCTGCACCTTTCTTCCTCGGCGCTGAACCGGCAGTTGCTCGAGCTCGAAAGCCAGGTGGGCGCCCCCCTTTTCGAACGTTTGCACAGCGGGCTCAGGCTGACGCCCAGCGGCGAAGTGCTGGCACGACACGTCATTCATGTGATCCAGGATGAACAGCGCATGACGCTGGAGTTGCAGGCCCAGAAGGGTCTGCAAAGCGGGCACATCAATTTGGTCACCGTCGAGGCGCTGACGCACGCTTTCGTTCCGGCCATTCTTGAACGCATGGCCAGCCAGCATCCGCGGGTGAGCGCCAGTGTACGCATCGCCGGCTCGCGCAAGGCAGCCGACGAAGTGAGCGACGGCTCAGCCGATGTGGCCATCAGCTTCCTGCATCAGCGCCACACCGGGCTTCAGCAAATCGCGGTCGCCCCGTTTGCCCTGGGCGCCATCGTGACGCCCGGTCATGCGCTGGCCAGCCGAGACGGAGTGACTTTTTCGCAATGTGCGCAGCATCCGCTGGTGCTGCCAACGCCCGAAATATCGATCCACGAAGCGCTCGAACCGCTGCTAAGGGCGCTTCCCGGGCCGCTACAGGTGATCATGCAGACCAACTCCTTCGAGCTCATGAAGCAGATGGTCCGCCAGGGCAGGGGCGTTGCCTTTGTCAACCGGCTTGGCATTGAAGATGAACTCAAGCGCGGCGCGCTGGTCCATCTGCCCCTCAAGAAGGCCCCACCGTCCTTGCTGGGGATCTATGTCCGCGCCGGGCGCAGCCTGCCGCCGGCCATAGGTCGCTTCTGTCAGTTTGCAGCCGAGTATTTGCAACAGCGGCGCGATGAAGAAAGCTGAACAAGGTTTGCCGTGCTGCATTTTTCGCATCACCCTGCACGATATTTTGAGCTATCGGGCGCACCCGTGAATCCCTAAACTTCTTCCCATTGCTCATCTTCACGAGCATGACTTTGAACAAAAGGAATGGATCATGCTGGCAAAAATCGGCTCGACTTGTCTGTTGCTAACCCTGTTGGCAGGCTCCTTCGCGGCATCGGCCCAAAGCGGGCCGGGCGGCTATCCCCAACGTGCGGTCAAGGTGATCGTGCCCGCCGCTACCGGCAGCCTGACCGACCCGGTGGCACGGGTGATTGCCGAAGACCTGGGCCGGCGCACCGGCCAGAGCTGGGTGGTCGACAACCGCCCCGGCGCTGGTGGAATCATCGGCACCGATGCCACGGCCAAGGCCGGTGCGGACGGTTACACCCTCATGCTGACGGCCAACAACTTCATCATCACGCCAGCGCTTTATCGCAACGTGCCCTACAAGGTGCCCGCCGACTTCACCCTGATCGGCCTGGTCGGCCGCGGTGACAACCTGCTGGTGGCGTCGTCCGCCAGCGGCATCCGCAACATCGGCGAGCTGGTTGCAAAGGCCAAGGGCAGCAGCGTGCCGCTGAACTACACCTCGCCGCTGATCGGCTCGGCCGCGCATCTGACGGTGGAGCTGTTCAAACGCAACGCCGGGATCGAGTTGAACCATGTGGCTTACAAGGATTCAGGCCAGGGCACCACCGACACCCTGACCGGTTTGATTCCTGTCAACGTGATGGGCATCAGCACGGCCTTGCCGTACATCCGCGCGGGCAAGCTGGTGCCACTGGCATGGACTGGCGCCCAGCGCGCGGCGGAACTGCCCGAGGTGCCCACTTTCGTGGAGGCGGGTTTCAAGGACGTCCACATGGGTCTCTGGTTTGCGCTGGTCGGTCCGGCCCGGATGCCGGCCGACATGGTGAGCTGGCTCAACCGCCAGCTCAATGCCACGCTGGCTTCAGCGCCTGTGGTCGAACGCCTGAAGGCCCTGCGCATTGACCCGCTGCCCGGCACGGCGGCCCAGGCCGCAGCCGTGGTGGCGGCCGAGTTGCCGCAATACGTCAAGCTCGCTGCCGACACCGGCTTGAAGCTGGACTAAGCGGAACCCGATGGACGATCTCAAGGCCCAAGTCAGCGCGCTGTTTTGGTGTGAGCTTGCCGGGCAGGCGATGCGCTCTGCCCTGCAGGCGCGCGTCATGGCGGGTGCGGGGCTGGAAGGAGACCGCTACTGCACGGGCCGCGGCGCGTATTCCGACACCCAACCGCCGAAGATCCGGCACATCAGCTTCATCACCCAGGACGGCATCGACACGGCCAACGAGTGGCAGGAAGCGGCCGGCCTGCCGGGTTTCAGCATGGCCCAGACCCGGCGCAATGTGCTACTGCGAGGGCTTTCGGCGCAGGCGCTCAATGCGCTGGTGGGACGGCGATTTTGGGTGGGCGCGATCGAGTGCTACGGTATCGAGCTGGCCACGCCCTGCCCCCGGCCCTCGGCGCTCAGCGGACTGGCAGGTTTTCAGGACGCCTTCGAAGGCCGCGGCGGCCTGCGCGCGCAAGTGCTGTCCACGGGCTGGCTGCGCGTGGGTGACGCCCTGAACGCGATGACTGACGACAACGCAGCGCCCGCCGCCTGAACGGGGCGCGGCACTGCGCTCGTGTTGTGCTGTGAAACTGCGGGCCGCTGCGGCTGACATGCAAGCGGGCCGGCGCCGGTTTTGGGCTGAAGCGCCGGTATGGCAAGCCGAGCTGGCGGCAAGGTATTCCTGGAGCTTTAGGCCGACGGTACGAGCCCGCAGCGCTCAGGCCACCTTGCGCGCTACGTAATGCAGCCAGCAGGCGCTGCGCGCGCCGTCCTCGTTGCTCACCGGCTGGCCGGTTTCGCTGCTCAGCACCTGCTCCACCTTGAATCCCGTCTCCTGCAGCTGCCGCACTTGCTCGCTCAGAGAGGTGTACATCACGACGATGCCGAAGTCGTGGGCGGCGCAGTTCTGGACCGCCCATTCCTCATGCGTCTGCCCCAGCGTGCGGTTGCGCCTGTGGTTGCGCCATGACGGGCCCAGAGAGCGCACCAGCTTCAGGGTTCGCCAGCCCAGCTTGAGCGGGTTCCAGCTGAAGTCCAGCGCCAGCCGGGGCACTTCGCCGTGGCCGGGTCCGTGGCGGTTGTGTGCCGAAAAAAGAAAACGGCCATCGTCTTGCAGCACGCGGTGTACCTCGCGCAGTACGGTATGGCGGTCCGCGTAGTCAATCGCGTCAATGCCGTTGAACGAGAACACGGCCAGCGCGAACTGTTGGTCTGTAAAGCGGCCCAGATCGCGCGCATCCATGTGCTCGATGCGCGTGTGCGGGTGCTGGCGCCGGCACGCCAGGACCATGGCCTCGGTGTAGTCGATGCCTACGTAGTCGGCGCTGATCGCCTTCAGCAGTGGCGTGGTTCTGCCGCCACCCACGCCGATATCGAGCACCGGCCGCGTCCGTGCTTCGCCCGCTACGTAGTCGATTGCGGCCTGTTCACCCGGATCGGTGCAGCCCTGCAGACGCTGGTAAATCTGAACGGTGTCGGGCCGCCGCCAGGCCAGGCGGTTGACGCTGTCCATGTCGGGTGTTTGGGATTCAGGCAATGGGGCGATCATGGATTCATCCTTCTGGATTGACGAGTTGCAGACAGTCTTTTGTGGGCCTGCCTGCTTGCAGACCATGGCGGGCATCCAGGTGCGCTTTCAGTGCCGCGGTCACGAAGGCCTGAGCCGGTGCGTCCGAAAAGGTGTGGTCCGAGTTCTCGACCAGTACCATCTTGAAGTGCGGATCACCCTCCAGGTAACTGCCGCGGCTGCCGAAGTGAAACTCCAGGTAGTCGCGGCCGTCGTCGTCCTGCGTCACCAGCAGCAAGGTGTTGGTGCCGCGCATCGAAAGGCCTCTGACCTTGGCCAGCACATCGTCGGTGGGCGGGCTGCGCCCGAGCAACTGCTTGAGGCTTCTGCGCACGCGGGCCATGAGCAGCGTGTGCATGCGCCGGGAGATACCGAGAACATCGATGTCGCCCCGCAACAGCCGGCGATACACCGCAGGCTCCAACAACTGGCGGCGGTAAAAACCCGATGACTTGTAGGCCTGCTGCATGGCGTCTTGCCAGCTCCCGTCGGGCTGGGCCTCGCGCCACTCCAGCAGCCGCGAATTCATCAGCACCTGGCCCGTGACGCGCGCATCGCTCAGTGCCGTCTGGAAAGCCACAAAAGAGCCAGAGCAAATTCCCAGCAGGTAAAAGTGCCGGCAACCTTGCTCGACCAAAAAGTCGATGGCGGCCCGCACCGGCGGCGTGGCGTCGCGCGAATACAGCGTGCGCGGTGAAAACCCGTCCAGGCCAGCGCTGTCGCCAATGCCGGGCAGGTCAAAACGCAGCGCGCTGTAGCCGGCCTGCGCCAGCGAGCGGGCCAGGGTGGTGTAGATGCGGTTCGGACCAATGCGGTAGTTGCCGCCGACGTTGAGCATCAAAATGGCAGTTTGCTCGCGCCCCTCGTGGGGTTGCGCTGGCTGCGGCTGCGTCAACACGCCGAACAACCCCGGCCCAGGCCCGAACCGGGCCGCTGTCTCTTGCACGCCCTGCCAGGCATGCTGGCTTGCGGCAAGCTCCCGTGGTGGTCTCGCCGGCATGGCGTGCGCTAAGGCGGACCTGCCCGCGGCGCCCGCCGCTGCCTCCTTGAGCCAATCGATGAGCAGCGTCACGCTGTCGGCGGCCAGGCGGGTTTCGCGGGGTTCGGCCATCATCTGCGCATAGCCTGGGGCCACGGTATAACGGGTTTCCCATCCCAGGCTGCCCAGGCTTTGGGCGAGTTGCAGGCCTTGCGGCATATCGTCGCGATCCAGCACCAGCACCTTGGTGGATCTGCCTGCCGCAGCAAGCTGGGGCGGCAAGGCGGGCAAAGCCTCCAGGTCGGCAAGTGTCTGCGCGGTGTACAAAAAGCCGAGCGACTGGATGTCGCCTGCCGGCGCCGTCTGTGTTCGCGAGGCGCGCTGGGTGGTCGCCATGCGCAGTTCACGCGCAAAAGCGCGGCCTGACCTGCACGGCGCCCAGAGCACCAAGCTTTCGACGCTTGCCAGTCGTGTTGCCGCTTGCAGGGCCAGCGTTGCGCCCAGCCGCAGACCCAGCAAGGTAAGCCGTTCGCAGCCGGTGATGCGGGTGAGCATCTTCGCTGCCGCCTCAATGCCGTCTATCCAGTGCTGCACGCGCTCCGGCTCGGCGTCGTCACCGGCCGAATCCCCCGTGCCGGGGTAATCGAAGCGAAGCACATGAAAGCCGGCCAGCGCCAGCGCTTCGCTGATCTGCGTGAAGGCGCCGTAGGCGCACATGGATTCAAAGCCGATGGCGCGGCACATCACCACGCCCGGCGCCTGGCGCAGTCCCTGCGCCGGATGAAACCAGCCCATGCACGAGCTGCCTCGCACCGGAAAAAAGAAGGGCGCTGCCACCTCGCCGCTGCCGATCTGACTCATGCTGCAGCAGCCCTCGCCGGTGCGCCCCGGGCTGGTAACGCCGCCGCGTTCCCGGGTGTCTGACTGGCCTGCTCCCTCACCAGTTGGACTGGCACTGCCCGCAGGGCATTGGCAGCATGGACCCAAGCACCCGCGGGTGCGCCATGCCCGCGCAGCATGATCCGGACCGGCGTTAGCGGCGGCAAATGAAAGTAGTCGTCGTCTGGCTCGTAGCCAGCCACGTCAATATGAACAGCCCGCGCAAAGCGCTTGCTCACCAGACTCAGTTCAGCGCTCTGCGCGTCAAGTGGGTGCAGCTGCGCGCTCAGGCCCAAGTCGGCATCGGGGCTGCAGCCCAGGCCAGCGGGAAAGTGGCAGGCTCGGGCGACGACCTCTTGCCCTTGGCGCAGGGTCACGACGACGGCGTCGCAAACAGGCGGGCCAAATTGATAAGCCTGCGTCAGGTCCATGAAATGCTCGAGCAAGCTCAGGCTGCAAAGGCTTTGCGCACTGCGCCCGGCCAGGGTCAGGCACTTGTGGGCTTGCGCCACGAGCACCTCGCCGTTTTGCCACGCGTTCAGTTCAAGCGTGAGCGTCTGCGCATGCGCATGCTCGTTGACGAGGTGAATCCACAGGCCGTTCAGGCCTTCATCAGAAAGCCACAAGGCCAGCGGCTGCTGCACCCGCCGCAGGTAATGAAAGCAGGCCTTGGGCCGGCCGGCATCGTCAAGCAGGCCCCAGCCGGCGCCGGCCCAGAGATCGCGCAGGAACAGCACCAGCGCGCCGCCGCAATCAGAGCCGGGGCGGCGCCACTCGGCCATGCTCGCGGCCATGGCTTCGCCCGTGGCGATGCGGCTGAGCATCAGATAGCGCTCGTGGTCGGTGTGGCGCAACTGGCGCGAGTCAATCTGAAAGAGTGTTTCAAGGTAATGGTCGCGCACGTCATCAAAGTCCCAGCCGGCCAGCAGATCGCGCGGCGACCTGGCCTTCCAGCTGGCGTCGCTGGCGCGGCAGGCCAGACCGCCCGGCATGCGCGCCAGCGCGCTGTCAGCCGGCACGTTGGCAAAGGCCAGGCATTCGGTCGCAAATCTCAGCTGTGTGCGCCGCGCGTCCTCCAGCGGCCGCAGGTAGGCGCCCACGCCGTAATACGAGGTGGTGCCCGCGCTCGCCTGGTGCGCAAACGCGCCGCCATGCGCGCTGGAAGGCCAGTACGCCGTGCCCGGCGCATGCTCGGCGCAAAGACGCGCGAGCGTCTCGGTAAAG
Organism: uncultured Burkholderiales bacterium; assembly: GCA_903941205.1. Classification (GTDB taxonomy): domain Bacteria; phylum Pseudomonadota; class Gammaproteobacteria; order Burkholderiales; family Burkholderiaceae_C; genus Polaromonas. The sequence continues at coordinate 8,913 of CAJAOB010000471.1, forward strand.
AAAGTCGGCTGCCCGGCCTCTGGCGCTGCCCCGCCCATGGCCGCCTGTTGCTCGACCTCACTGTTGCCGCACAGCACCGCCAGACAGGCGTGCCGGTGCAGGCGCAGCAAGTTCTGGCGTGCCTCCAACATGGCCGAAGCGGCAAAGTCCGCATGCTCGGTAGGGTAGTCCATGCTGGCAAACATGAAGTCTTGCCACACCAGCACGCCCAGCGCGTCGCAGCTGTCGTAGAAATGATCTTCCTCATAAACCATGGTGCCCGCCACGCGCAGCATGTTCATGCCGGCGGCCCGCGCCTGCGCCACGGCAGCCTGGCATTGCGCCGCAGAAGACCGCAGGCTGACCGGGTCCAGCGGCGTCCAGACGGCGCCGCGGCAAAAAACCGGCACGCCGTTGACCACCACGGTAAAGCTGTCGCCCTCTGTGCAAATGTCAATCTCCCTGAAGCCCAGCGCCCCCAGCGCCAGCTTGCCTGCCGGCGCGCCGTCGCTGGCCGGCCAATGCACGCTGGCCTGGTACAAGGCCGGCTCGCCGTGCGTGTGCGGCCACCATAAATCCGCTGCATCGACACGCAGCTCCGCCTCCCAGTGCGCGCCTGAAGAAGCGGCCACCATGGCCTGCCTGACAACCCGGCCTTTGCGCGCGAGTTGCAAGACGGGAACACCTTCGCCCTGTGGCCCGGAGTCAGCCAGGCCTTCTGCCAGCCTGCAAAAAGCCAGCCTGCAAAAAACCACGCCAGCCTGGCCCTGCACGCGGGCCTGCAGCAGCGTGTCTCGCCGCGCCTCAACTCGGTTTGCCTTGCTGCGCTGCGCCAGCCAGACCGGCCGCCAAGGCCCGACCACCGCTGCCGGCGGCGACCATCCCGGCGTGCGGCCCAGCAGCGTGCTTCTGAACCAGCGCAGCTGCTGGTGCGCGACCATCGGCGTGCGCCAGCGCGGCCGTGCACGCCGGTGGCCGAGTTGGTGGTCGATCGAGCGAAACACCATGACCAGCTCGTTGACCCCAAGCTGCAAAAGCGGTGTGACATCGCAGGCATGGGCCACAAACATGTTGTCGCTTTCGAGCAGCAAGTGCCCGTTCAGCCAGACCTGCGCCAAGGTCGCCAGCCCGTCCAGGCCCAGCACCATGGGTGTTGCGGCGCCAGACTCCGGCGCTTCAAAGCGCAGCCGGTACCACCAGTCCTGGGCGTCAAAGTTCCGCGCCGCCTCATTGAGCGACCAGCGTCCGCAGGCGCGCAAAGCCGCGGCCACCGGCATCAAGGCCGGGACCGCAAACCATCCCGCGCCGTCGGCAGGTGGCGGCCACGCAAACTCGTCTGGCGCAGTCGCGCACAAGAAACAGTGGCCAGCAAGCTCTCCTGGGCTTGGCGTTTGAAGGGCGAGCTCGTCGCCGGGCGCCTTAGCTGCTGGCATGCAGTTCGCTGACTGCGCGGTGAATAGTCTCGATGCTGCTGAAGACGCTGCGTTTGAGCAGGTGGTCCGGGAACTCGATGTCAAACAAGCTCTCCAGCGCCAGCATCACGTTGACGCTGGCGTGCGAGGTCAGGCCCGACTTGTACAGGTCGGCCTCCTCGCCAATCAGGTCCGCGTCCTGGCTCAGGCGCCCGTGCTCACGCAAGACGCTCCTGATGGTCAACTTGTCCGCTGGCATGAAATATCCTTTTTTACTTTTCTGCATTGCTGCGTGGGTCGGAGCTCGCTGACCAGATCGAATCGAATGGCTGGCGGCTGGTTTTTTGCTTGGACGATGGGAGGCGCATCACGCTGCGCCTCCGGAGGATCCGATGACCACCGCGCCGGCGTAGTCGCCCTCGTGGCTCAGGCTCAAGTGCCACTGACGCAGGCCCATGTCGCAGGCCCTTGAAGCCCCTTGACCGTGCAGGCGCAATTCGCAGTGCCCGTCCTGATGCCTGAGGACTTCAATGTCGCGCCAGCCCACGCCCGCTTCACTCAGTCCCAGCGCCTTGATCACGGCCTCCTTGGCGGCAAAGCGGGCGGCCAGACTCGGCCGGTTCAGCTCTTGCGCCTCGGTCACATCGGTGATTTCCTGGTCAGTGAAAAGCCGGCGCGTGAAAGCCTCGCCAAAGCGTTCAAGCGACTCGCCAATCCGGCTGATCTGCACGATGTCAAAACCAACGCGCAATACCGCCGGTGCCTGCATAGCCTTGAAGATTTCATTGAAATCCCGCAGAACTGAAACGCTGTCTTGGTGCATGGGCCAGGAGTTGATAAAGCAGGTGGACCGCTGCGCAGTGCTTGCGCGGCGACGGCTTGGCGGGTGGAATCCAAAGCCTTGCTTGCAATGGTGCGGCAAGCAAAACCTGTGGCCCTGTAGGACGAAAACGAAGACCGGCGTAGCTCACGATGGCCTCATGCTCATGAGGGGAAAAAAGGCGGGAATCCTTGCCCACAATGGTCTCGAGACTTTCATTTTTCTGGATAAAGGACCTGACCGTGACGACCCTTCTGGATACCCCCGAACCCCTCGCCGCTAAGCTGGTGCAAGCCGCCGCCGGCTTTGCCGCGCTGCATGAGGCCGTGCGCCGACTCAGCGTTCAGGTGGCCGGCGCGCACGCTGCCGATGTCGATCTGCGAGCGCGCTTTCCAATCGAAACTGTCTCGGCCCTGCGTCAGGCCGGAGTCTTGTCCGCGGCGGTGCCGCGGAATCTGGGGGGCTCGGGTTGCAGCCTTTCAGAACTTGCCCAGTTGTGCGCCACGCTGGCGCAAGCCTGTGGTTCCAGCGCCATGGTGCTGGCCATGCACTTCATTCAGCTGGGCTGCCTGACGCGCCACGCGCTGGGCAGCAGCGCCCTGTCGGCTTACCTTGGCGAGCTGGTCGAGCATCAGTACCTGCTCGCCTCCATGACCTCCGAGGTCGGCACCTACGGCGACACCCGCTCAAGCATCTGCGCGCTCGAGCAGCTGGGCGGCCAGTTCGTCCTGAACAAGGACGCCACGACCGGCTCTTACTGCGAGTACGCCGATGCGATTCTGGTGACTTGCCGCCGCGATGCCGATGCGCCTGCGGGCGACCAGCTGCTGGTGCTCGTCAAACGCGAAGACTGCACGCTGACCCGCACCACCAGCTGGGACACGCTGGGCATGCGCGGCACTTGCAGCCCGGGTTTTCGGCTCGAGAGCCGGGGCGCCGTCGCGCAGGTCGTGCCGTGCGCCTACGCCGACAGTTCAGCGCGCACCATGGTGCCTTATTCGCACATCCTGTGGGCCTCGCTCTGGTGGGGCATTGCCGCCGACGCGGTCAGCCGCGCTGCCCACTTTGTGCGCGGCCAGGCCCGCCAGCGGCCCGGCAGCATGCCGCCCACGGCGCTGCTGCTGGCGCAGGTGTCTGTGCAGCTGGACACCATGAAGCAACACTGGCAGTCGGCAGCGCGCGACTTTGACGCGCTGCCTTTGAACGATGAAGCGCAGGAGGCCTTGTCCAGCATGGGCTGGGCACTGCGCATGAACAGCCTGAAGATCGCCTGCTCGGAAGCGGCGCCGCAGATCGTGCACCAGGCCTTGCAGATCGTTGGCATCCTGGGCTACAAAAACGACAGCCCCTTCAGTCTGGGGCGGCACTACCGCGACGCGCTGTCAGCCTCGCTGATGATCTCCAACGAGCGCGTCGCCGCCAAGAGCGCTTCCATGCTGCTGGTCTTCAAGGACGCGGCATGAGCGCGGTCTATGACGTCGAGGGCTTTTACGCCGGACTGGTGGAAAACCAGCTGATCTACCCGACCGGCGTGCAGGGCGCTTACGGGCGCGGCGCGGTGTTTGAAGACATCTTGCGGCGCTTTGACGCGCTGGTCTTGCGCACGGCCGAGGCCGATGGCGCCGAAGAGATGATGTTTCCGCCCATCCTGCCGCGCGCGCTGATTGAAAAGCTCGGTTACCTCGAAAACTTTCCACAGCTGGCCGGCTCGGTTCACAGCTTTGCCGGCTCCGAGGCGCGAGCGCGTGAACTCACCGGGCGCCTGCACGACGGGCAGCGCTGGGAAGACCTGCTGGACCCGACCGCCGTCATGCTGGCGCCAGCTGCCTGCTACCCGGTGTATCCCAACTTCAGCGGCCTGCTGCCCGAGGGCGGGCGACTGGTGACCGTGCTCGGCTGGGTTTACCGCCACGAACCCTCGCCGGAGCCGACCCGCCTGCAATCGTTTCGCATGCGCGAGTACATCCGCGTGGGCGCGCCGCAGGCGGTGGTCCAGTGGCGGGACGACTGGCTGGCGCGCGGGCTGGCCTTGCTGCGTGGCCTGGGTTTGCCAGCCGAGAGCGACGTCGCCAGCGACCCGTTTTTTGGCCGCGTCGGCAAGATGATGGCGGCCAACCAGGTCGATCAGCGCCTGAAGTTTGAAATTCTGGCGCCGGTGATCTCGCAAGACAAGCCGACCGCCATCTGCTCCTTCAACTGGCATCAGGACCACTTCAGCGCCAAGTTCGGCATCCGCCAGGCCGACGCCTCGGTGGCCCACACGGCCTGCCTGGGTTTCGGGCTGGAGCGCGTCACGCTGGCGCTGATCAAGACGCATGGCTTCGAGCCCGAGGCTTGGCCCGAGGCGGTGCGCCAGCAACTCTGGTCATGACGCGCATCGACTTGCTCCCCGGTCTGAACGCCCGGAACTTCGAGCCCCATCGCTTGCACGGCCCCGACAGCGTCTGGCCCGAAAAAAACTGCTACATCGATCTCTGGCTTGAAGTGCTGCCGGCCTTGCGGCTTGATCCGCTGGCGCTGCTGGCCTTCACGCTGGCCGTGGATTTCGAGGACGATCAATGGACATTTTTCAAGCCGCCGCACAACGAGTTGCGCGAGCTGTATGGCGTTGACGTGCAGGAGCTGACGCTCTGGCGTCCGCTGCTGGCGCATGCCACCGAGCACCTGCGGGCCGGCAAATTCATCTGCTGCGAGGTCGACGCCTACTGGCTGCCCGACACCCAGGGCACCGACTACCGGCGCCAGCACAGCAAAACCAGCATCTTGCTGGCCAGTCTGGACCCGGTCGCCCGGCACTTGGGTTACTTTCACAACGCCGGCTACTTCGAGTTGCAGGGCGAAGACTTCGAGCGCCTGTTTCACCTGCACGCGCCGCCCGGGCCCGAGGCCTTGCCCTTGTTTGCCGAGCTGGTGCGCGTCGACCGGCTGCGGCACTGCCCGCCGGCCGAACTGGCCGAACGCTCGCTGCCCATGCTGCGCCAGCACCTGGACCGGCGGCCGCAAGCCAATCCCTTTGCGCGTTTCGCCCGGCGCCTGACGCAAGACCTGCCCGAGTTGCAGGCAGCAGGGCTGGCGCGCTACCACGCCTGGGCATTCGCTTCGGTGCGGCAAGCGGGCGCTGCCTTCGAGCTGGCGAGCGCCCATTTGCGCTGGCAAGCCGGCTGGGGCCGCGCCGATTTCAGCGAAGCCGCCGAC
>CAJAOB010000472.1 GCA_903941205.1 uncultured Burkholderiales bacterium
CGCGCATGATGTGAACGACTACGCGGTGGGCCAGCGCCACCAGTTGCCCATCATTGGCGTGCTGACGCTGGACGCGGCCGTCAACGACAACGCGCCCGAGAAATACCGCGGCCTGGACCGCTTTGCAGCGCGCAAGCAGATCGTGGCTGACCTAGAGGCCCAGGGCTTTCTGGTTGAAGTCAAAAAACACAAGCTGATGGTGCCGCGCTGCGCCCGCACCGGCCAGGTCATCGAGCCGATGCTGACCGACCAGTGGTTTGTGGCCATGAATAAAGCCCCCACGCTCCCCGCTTCGCGTGGTTCGCTGCCCCCCGAGGGGGCGCTCTCCGGCTTGGGGCGGCCCGGCGCCGGAGACGATGCCCCCACGCTCCCCGCTTCGCGTGGTTCGCTGCCCCCCGAGGGGGCGCTCTCCGGCTTGGGGCGGCCCGGCGCCGGAGACCCCATGCTTGACATGCGCTCAATTGCGCAAAAAGCCATTGACGCGGTCGACAGCGGCGCGGTCAAGTTTGTGCCCGAGCAGTGGGTCAACACCTACCACCAGTGGATGGGCAACATCCAGGACTGGTGCATTTCGCGCCAGCTCTGGTGGGGTCATCAGATTCCGGCCTGGTATGACGAAGACGGCCAGGTCTATGTGGCCGCTGACGAGGCCGCCGCCCAAGCCCAGGCGCCAGGCAAAAAACTGTGCCGCGATGAAGACGTGCTGGACACCTGGTATTCATCGGCCTTGGTGCCGTTTTCATCACTCGGCTGGACTGGAAATGTGGCCCCCACGCTCGGCACTGGCGTGTCCTCGCTGCCCCCCGAGGGGGCTGCTGCGCCTAAGGGCGGCCTGTCGGCGCAGCCCACAGAGCTTGATCTGTTCTTGCCGTCCAGCGTGCTGGTCACCGGCTACGACATCATCTTTTTCTGGGTCGCCCGGATGATCATGATGACCACGCACTTCACCGGCCAGGTGCCTTTCAAGCATGTCTACATTCACGGCCTGGTGAAGGACGCGCAGGGCAAAAAGATGAGCAAGTCCGAGGGCAATGTGCTGGACCCGGTCGACTTGATTGACGGCATCGAGCTGGCGCCACTGCTGGAAAAACGCTCGCAAGGCCTGCGCAAGCCCGAGACCGCGCCGCAGGTGCGCAAGAACACCGAAAAAGAGTTTCCGGCCGGCATTCCGGGCTACGGCGCAGACGCGCTGCGCTTTACTTTTGCCTCGCTGGCCAGCCTGGGCCGCAGCATCAACTTCGACTCCAAGCGCTGCGAGGGTTACCGCAATTTTTGCAACAAGCTCTGGAACGCCACGCGCTTTGTGCTGATGAACTGCGAAGGTCAGGACTGCGGCCTGGAGAACCACACCAAGGCGCAATGCCAGCCGGGCGGCGAGTTCCACAATTACATGACTTTTTCGCAGGCCGACCGCTGGATTGCCTCGACGCTGCAACGCGTTGAAGCGGACATCGCCAAGGGCTTTGCCGAATACCGGCTGGACAACGTGGCGGGCAGCCTGTACCAGTTTGTCTGGGACGAGTTCTGCGACTGGTACCTCGAAATTGCCAAGGTCCAGATCCAGACCGGCAGCCTGTCCGAGCAGCGCGCCACGCGCCGCACCCTGATCCGCACGCTCGAGGCGATCCTGCGGCTGGCGCATCCTGTCATTCCTTTCATCACCGAAGAACTGTGGCAAAAAGTCGCGCCCGTGGCCGGCTTGCCGGGCCGCTTTGTGGGCGAAGCCAAATACCCCACCAGCCAGCCGCAAAAAATCGACGAAAAAGCCGAAGCCCATGTGCTCAAGCTCAAGGCGGTGATTGACGCCTGCCGCAATTTGCGCGGCGAGATGAACATCTCGCCCGCCGTGCGACTGCCTTTGCTGGTGGTGGGCGACAGCGATTTCATGCGCGCCGCAGCGCCAGTTATCAAGTCGCTGGCCAAGCTCAACGAGGTCAAGCAGTTTGACGACGAGGCCGCCTGGGCCACGGCCGCGCAGGGCGCGCCTGTGGCGGTGGTCGGCGAGGCGCGCATCTGCCTTTTCGTCGAGGTAGACGTAGTGGCGGAAAAAGCCCGTCTGGGCAAGGAAGCGACCCGGCTCGAGGGCGAACTGGTCAAAGCCGCAGCCCGCCTGGGGAACGAGGCTTTTGTGGCCAAGGCGCCGCCGGCCGTGCTGGCGCAGGAGAAAAAGCGCATGGCCGACTTCAGTGCCACGCTGGAAAAGCTGCGCGAGCAGCTGGCACGCCTGGGCTGATGCAGGCGCAAGACGCCGCAGCAGCGGACCGGCGACAGGCAATGCCGCAGACCGCTGCCAGACAGCGCCCGGTTTTGCCTGGCCCGGCGCGCATGAGCCGCCCGGGCCGGGTGCCTGTGGTAATTTCCCGCTGGTTCAGATTTGCACCGCGGCCTTGCGCCGCCCTTTTTCAGGAATGTTCATGACCTCACGCCGCCCCGTCAGAAAAGCCGTTTTCCCCGTCGCCGGTCTTGGCACGCGCTTTTTGCCGGCCACCAAGGCCAGCCCCAAGGAGATGCTGCCCGTGGTGGACAAGCCCTTGATCCAGTACGCGGTGGAAGAGGCTTATGCCGCCGGCATCCGGCACATGATCTTTGTGACCGGTCGCAACAAGCGCGCCATTGAGGACCACTTTGACACCGCCTACGAGCTCGAGAGCGAGCTGGAAGCGGCCAACAAGGGGGCGCTGCTGCAGGTGCTGCGCTCGATTGTTCCGGACGACATGTTTTGCTCTTATGTGCGACAGCCGCGTTCGCTGGGCCTGGGGCACGCGGTGCTGTGCGCCGAACACATGGTCGGCGACGAGCCCTTTGCGGTGGTGCTGGCAGACGATTTGATGGTCGGCTCGCCGCCCATCCTGGCGCAGATGGTGGCGCAGTTTGAGGAGTTGCAGCAGTCGATCATTGCGGTGCAGGAAGTGCCGCTGGCGCACACGCGCCGTTACGGCATCGTGGCGGGCGAGACGGTCCGCCCGGGCCTCATCAAAGTCGCGCGCATGGTGGAAAAGCCAGCGCCCGAGCTGGCGCCTTCGCGCATGGGCGTGGCCGGCCGCTACATCCTGACGCCCGCCGTGTTTGAGCAGATCCGCCAGCAATCCAGCGGCGTGGGCGGCGAGATTCAGCTCACCGACGGCATTGCCGGCTTGATGAAAACCGAAAGTGTTTACGCCTTCGAATACCGCGGCAAGCGCTACGACTGCGGCAGCAAGGAAGGCTTTCTGGAAGCCACCGTGGAGCTGGCCTTGCAGCACCCGGAAGTGGGCGCGCATTTCAAGGCCTACTTGAGCCGGCTTCAGCTTGAGCTGGGGGTCGCCGCCTGAGGCCTTGCGGCCTTTCAGGCTTTCACGCTTCAGCGCCGCTTGAGCACGTGGATAAAGTCCGCCCCGACGGTCTGCTGCTCGATGAGCTCATTGCCGGTTTGCTTGGCAAAAGCCTGAAAGTCGCGGGTGGAGCCGGCGTCTGTGGACACCACCTTGAGCAACTGGCCGCTGCCCATCTCGGTCAGCGCTTTTTTGGCTTTCAAAATGGGCAGCGGGCAATTCAGGCCGCGGGTGTCGAGTTCTTTGTCGATGTTCATGTGTTTTCTTTCGGCCTGAGCCTTGCGCTGTGGGCGCGTTATCGCTGGCGACGTCCCGGGATTTTAAGCAGCCCGGCCTGACCCCGGGCTTGAAGGGCCAAAGACCACTGCCAACTCAGTCGCGCTTGGACCATTCAACAAAACGCGGCTCGTGGCCGCGCGAGCGCAGGAAGTCGGCCATGGCGTAGCCGGTTCCGGCCGGCCAGCACAACACGTCTTCAAAAGCGTAGAGCTTGTAATCGACCAGCTCTGGCGAGAGGCGAACCTCGCCGCTGCACACCGCATGGTAGGCAATGATGATCTGGTTCATGCGCTGAAAGTCGTAGACCCCCAGCAAGTTCAGGGCACTGGTCGACAGATTGGTCTCTTCGGCGATCTCGCGGGAGATACCGCCCTCCGGGGTCTCGCCGGCCTCCATGAAGCCGGTGATCA
>CAJAOB010000473.1 GCA_903941205.1 uncultured Burkholderiales bacterium
AACAAGATAAAGAGACACCAAAAGCAGAAACTTCACGGTTTCAACGTACCAATTCACCGCCCGCGGCCTTCATCATCAACTGCGCCGTGGGAATGCCGGCGTTCTGGTTCTGCCCGGTGACCAGCCGCCCATCAGCGACCACATGCTGCGCCAGAAAATCGCGCACGGCGCTTTCACTTTCGAACAAGGCGCCGGCCGCGCGCAATTCGCGCTCGGGATGCTGCGGCGTGAAGTTGATTCCGAGTTGCGCCACCTGAAGATCGGTCACCGCCGTCAGGTGCTTGCCGCGCACCAAAGGCTTGCCGTCCGTGTCGAGCGCCTTGAGCAGACCCAGCGGACCGTGACAGACACCCCCCACCACGCGACCTGCCGCCCATGCATCAGTGATCCCGCGGCCCAGCACCTCGGAAGTGCCGAGGTCATAGGCCGCGCCCCAGCCACCCGACAGGAAAATGATGTCGTACTGTTTCAGGTCAAGGCTGACAAGCGCCAGCGATTGCTGCGTCTTGCGCTGAAACTCTGCATCCTCGAAATAACGCCGGTCGGCCGGTGTCGCTAAAAACCAGCGAAACGAGTCGGGTTCGATTGGAATCTCGCCGCCCCGGATGCTGGCCACATCGACCTGCATGCCGGAGTCAAGGAAGGTGTAGTACGGCAGCGTCATTTCCGAGGCAAAAACGCCGGTCTTCTTGCCGCCGTGCTGACCGGGCTTGTCAAGCGTGCCATGGCTGGTGGTGATGATGAGGGCGCGCTTGCCGGGCAGGCGATAAACCGGGCCGGAGTAGTCAGGATGCAAGCCCAGCGACTTGAGCAGCCGCGGAAGACCCAGCCATAAAAACAGGGCCACGCAGAGCACCAAGACTCCGGCCCACAGGCTTAATGCAGATGTATTCATCGGACAGTGGCTTCCAGGTTGCAATGGTTCGGGGCAGCGGGTCTTCAGGAAACCACGCTTTGGCCAATTTTCAAGGCGATGATCGTTGCACAGTGCCCAATCTGCAATTCGGGAAAGCACACTTGCGTGGTCAAAAATATTATGGCACCATGAATGCCAATACATTATTTTCAAGACTGCCTTTCGCTTGAAAGGCACGCAAGATGACTGACACCCGGGAGACTACATTGAAACGCATCTGGTTACACAGCTACCCCAAGGGCATGCCTTCTGAAATTGCGCTGGACGACCTCGGATCCATCGGGGCTTTCTTTGAGCGCAGCGTCGCCCAGTTCCCGGATCGCTCCGCCTTCATCAGCGGCGCAACCGGTCGGACTCTGAGTTATCTCGAGCTGGACCGCTTGTCCAGCCGATTCGCCGGCCACCTGCAGTCGCTGGGCTTGAAACCCGGCACACGAATCGGCCTGATGATGCCGAACGTCCTGCAATACCCGATCTGCCAGATTGGCGCATTGAGGGCGGGTTGCGTGGTGGTGAATATCAACCCCATGTACACCCCGCGCGAACTCGAACACCAGCTTAGAGACGCTGGCGCCGAAGCCGTGGTCATCCTCGAGAACTTCGCTCATATCCTGTCCAAGGTGATCAGCCGTACGCCGGTCAAGCATGTGCTGGTGACCGGCGCGGCAGACCTGATGCCCCTGCACATGCAGTGGATTGCCAAGGCCTTGATGAAGGCCAAGGGTCTGATTCCGCCCTACCAGTTGCCGGGCCATGAAAAGCTAAAGGCCGTTTTAAACAATGCCAACGGTCCCAGACTCAAGCCAGTGGATGTCAAGCCCGGCGACCTGGCTTTCCTGCAATACACGGGCGGCACGACGGGCGTGTCCAAGGGCGCCATGCTCACGCACCTGAACGTGCTCGCCAACTCCCGCCAGGCCCACACCTGGACCGAACCCTTCTTTGACCTGTCGCAAGCGCAGATCGCCATCACGGCGCTGCCGATGTACCACATCTTTGCGATGAGTGTGGCCATCAACATCTTGGGGCTGGGGGGCACCAACGTGCTGGTAGCCGATCCGCGCAACACCAAAGCTTTCGTCAAGGTGCTGGCGAAATACCGCTTTGCGATGCTGCCGGCGGTCAACACGCTGTTCAACAACCTGCTCAACGAGCCGAGCTTTGCGAAAGTGGACTTCTCGGCGCTCCGGGTATCGATCGGTGGCGGCACCGCGGTTCAGCGCTCGGTGGCCGAACGTTGGCAGCAACTGACCAAATCCCCGCTCTGCGAAGGCTACGGCCTGACCGAATGCTCCCCCAACGTCAGCGTCAACCCGCTGGACCGACCCGAATACAGCGGCACCATCGGCCTGCCACTGCCGTCCACAGAGGTGTCGCTACGCAACGAAGAAGGCGCTGAAGTGGCCCTCGGTGAACGAGGCGAGTTGTGCGTCAGGGGCCCGCAGGTGATGCAGGGCTACTGGATGCGACCGGAGGAGACCGCTGCGGTGATGACGCATGATGGCTTTCTGCGAACCGGGGACGTCGCAACCATGGACGAGCAAGGTTTTCTGCGCATCGTCGACCGCATCAAGGATCTGGTGCTGGTCTCCGGCTTCAACGTGTACCCGAATGAGATTGAAGAGGTGGTGGCGATGCACCCCGGTGTGAACGAAGTGGCGGCGATTGGCCGGCCCGACGTGGCCAGCGGCGAGGCGATTCACCTGTGCATCGTCCGCAAGGACCCGGCTCTGAGCAAGGACGACGTGATTCGGCACTGCAAACTGAGCCTGACCGGCTACAAGGTGCCGCGCCACGTGCACTTCATGGACGAGTTGCCAAAGTCGCCCGTCGGCAAAATACTCAGGCGCCAACTGCGCGAGCAGTTCGCGGAATCGGCCTCGGCCGACGTCAAGGCCTGAACTCTGCGATGGCAGCGGCGACAATGGCGCGCGCGCGCACCTGACTTTATTTCAACCGCTTTTTCAAGACCTTCAAAGCTTTTACAAGTCTGCTTTCAATCCCTCAAACTTCTGGAGCCCCCATGTCCGATCTTTCCCAACTTTTTCAGACCGCCGTCTCTGACTCCAAGTCACTGGCCAGCCGCCCCGACAACGCCACCATGCTCAAGCTTTATGGCCTGTTCAAGCAGTCCACCGAAGGCGACGCGCCCGACGAAGGACCTGGCGACATGATGGGCATGTTCAAGCACAAATCCTGGGCTGAAACCCGCGGTATGAGCAAGGATGAAGCCATGCAGAACTACATTGACCTGGTCGAGTCCCTGAAGTAGGCGGTACCCGGCACCTTCAAGGCTTCAAGGCGAGCATCGATGACGTCGGTGCTCGCCCTTTCTATTTTCCATTGCAATCACCACCGATGAATCACAGGCCCATTGGAAAGGCAACATGAGCTTCAACCCCCTTTTTCCCGCGGTGGATCGCAGCTACAACGGTCACATATCTGCCATTTATTTCCTGGTCTTGCTGACGCTGGTCAGCACGGCGCGCAGTCTGACGCACTTGCTGGCGCCAGACGGCGGCGCCCACAGCATTGCAGGCATTGCCCTGAACGTGACCGGTGGTCCCAACATCGTGGCCCTGTTTGGTCAATGGGGCGCGAGCCAGTTGGTGCTGGCCGGCCTGCAATGGCTGGTGCTGCTGCGCTACCGTTTTCTGGTGCCGGTGATGCTGGCTGTTGCCGTGATGGAACAGTTGCTGCGACTGCTGGCTGGCTCGCTCAAGCCCCTGGAAGTTGGTAGCGCGCCACCTGGCACTTACGGAACCTATATCGTTCTGGCGCTCGCACTCCTGTTTCTTGGCCTGTCGCTGCGCAGGGCGTCCCCGGCAGGAACATCCTGAGTGCTTCACCGCGGGCTTCGACGACCTTGATGAAGAACCCTGAACCGGGCCGGCAACGCCTTGGGGCGCTGGCCCTGTTTTTTGTTTGCCTCCTCTCCGGCGCAGGCTACAGCCTGCCGGCCGCGGCTTCAGCAAGCCCAGGGCCAAGACCCAACATCGTGCTGCTGTTGGCCGACGACTGGGGATTTAGCGACGTGGGCGCTTTCGGTGGCGAGATCGCCACACCGCACATTGACGCGCTGGCGCAGCGCGGCACGCGCTTTTCGAACTTTCATATCGCAGCATCCTGCTCACCAAGCCGCGCCATGCTGCTGACCGGGGTTGACAACCACCTCAACGGCGTGGGCAATCTGCGGGAAGCCATGCCGCGCGAGCATGTGGGCCAGCCGGGCTATCTGGGCTCGCTGAACAAGCGGGTCGTGACCATCGCCACGCTGCTGCGCGACGGCGGCTACCGCACCTACGCCAGCGGCAAGTGGAACGTTGGCTCGGAGCCCTACAACAGACCGGACCAACGCGGCTTTGACCGCTCCATCGTCCAGGGCGACACCGGCTCTGACAACTGGGAGCCGGCCAAGCGCTACCTGCCTGTGTCGGCCAAGGTCGATTGGTTCGAGAACGGCCAGCCCGCCGTGATGCCGGCAGAGTTCTACTCCTCCAGGTACTTTGTCGACCGGGCCATCGAATTCATCGACTCCGGCGCCGGCAGCGGCAAACCGTTTTTCACCTACCTGGCCTTTCAGGCCAACCATGTGCCGGTACAGGCGCCGCGCGAGCTGATTGAAAAATACAGGGGCCGCTACAACAGCGGCTGGGGTGCACTGCGCCAGGCGCGGCGGGACAAGGCGGCAGAACTTGGCTTGATACCCCGGAACGCACCGATGGCGACCCTGCCAACGGTGGCCAGTTGGGACCGCCTTAGCGAGAAGGAAAAACGCCTGGCGGCGCGGCAGATGGAGGTTTATGCCGCCATGGCCGAGGCCATGGACCAGCATGTCGGGCGACTGATCGCGCACCTCAAGACCACCGGCGAGTTCGACAACACGGTCTTCATGTTTCTGTCTGACAACGGCGCCGAAGGCTCCAACTACGCCGAGGGTCAGCTCTGGCTGGCCACGCAGTACAGCCAGAATATAGACCGGCTGGGCGGCAAGGGCGCCTACAGCATTCCCGGGCCAGGCTGGGCCAGCGCTTCCGTCTCGCCACTGAACACCTACAAGTTCTACGCGGGCGAAGGTGGCATCCGGGTGCCGCTCATCATTTCCGGGGTTGCGGGCATGCCGCAGGGTCAGATTTATCATGGCCTCACCCATGTGACGGACATCGCGCCGACGCTGCTGGCACTGGCCCGGTTGCCCGGCCCCGGCGGCAGCTACCGGGGCCAGCCGATCGAAGCACTCAGCGGGGCCAGCCTGCTGCCGGCGCTGCACGACGGAACGCATCCGGTACATGCCGCCGACAAGGCGATCGGCTATGAGATGTCGGGCAACCTCGCACTCTTCAAGGGCGACCTGAAAATCGTCAAAAACCTCCCGCCCATGGGCGACGGCCAGTGGCATCTTTACAACTTGCGGGATGACCCGGGCGAGACGCGTGACCTGCGACTGGCACTTCCCGAGGTTTTTCAAACCATGCAGGCCGACTACGCGGCCTACGCACGGGCGCACGGCGTGCTGCCCATGCCCGAGGGCTATGAACCGACCCGGCAAATCTCCCTCAACAGCCTGCACAACTACTGGCTGCCGACTTACGGCGCGGGCGGTTTGGTGCTGCTGACAAGCCTGCTGGCCGGTGCGGGCTGGCTTCTGGTGCGGAGGCGTCAGCGCAGACGCGCTGACTGAAAGCGGCGCCCGGACACAAGAAGGCTGCCTCCATCGTTTTAAAGCGCCCCGTTCGCACACTAAAAAGAATGCACACCATGACGCCAGCCGCCACCCTTGCCCAATCACTGACCCTGACCCGGGGCATGGTGATCAAAAACCGCTTGCTCAAGTCAGCCATGTCCGAAGCCCTGGGCACACGCGAAGGCGCGCCCTCGCCCGGGCTTGCGCAGCTTTACCGCATCTGGGCAGCCGGCGGCGTGGGCTTGTGCGTCACCGGCAACGTGATGATTGACCGGCGCGCACTCGGCGAGCCCGGCAACGTGGTGATCGAGGACGCTCGCGACCTGCCTGCGCTGCAAGCCTGGGCACAAGCCGCCACCAGCCACGACACGCAGTGCTGGGTCCAGCTCAACCACCCCGGCAAGCAGGCGCCCAAGGGCCTGAACCGGGAAACCGTGGCGCCTTCGGCGGTACCGTTTCGGCGTGACATGCAAAGTTTTTTTGCCACGCCCCGCGCTCTGGACAGTGCCGAAATTGACGATCTGATTGACCGCTATGCAACAGCCGCAGGCGTGGTCCGGCAGGCCGGTTTTTCAGGGGTTCAGATTCACGGCGCCCACGGCTACTTGGTGAGCCAGTTCTTGTCACCGCACCACAACGTGCGCAGCGATGAATGGGGCGGCTCGCCCGAGAAGCGCCGGCGCTTTGTGCTGGCGGTTTACCGCGCCATGCGCGCGGCGGTGGGGCCAGACTTTCCGATTGGCATCAAGCTCAATTCGGCCGACTTTCAGCGCGGCGGCTTCACCGAAGAAGAGTCGCTGGACACGGTGCGCGCGCTGGCCGAGGCAGGCCTGGACCTCATCGAGATTTCCGGCGGCACCTACGAAGCCCCGGCCATGACGGGCGCCCATGCGAACAAGACGCCCAAGCGCGACAGCACCCGCCAGCGGGAAGCGTATTTTCTGGACTTTGCCGAGAAAGCGCGCGCTGCCGTGAAAACCCCGCTGGCAGTGACCGGGGGCTTTCGCTCGGCCCAGGGCATGGCGCAAGCCATCAGCTCGGGTGCGGTCGACATGGTCGGCATGGCACGCGCGCTGGCGGTAGAGCCCGACTTGCCGGCGCGACTGCTCTCAAGCCAGCCACCGCTGCATCAGATCAAGCCCATCACCACCGGCATCAAGGCCATTGACAAACTCGGGCTGCTCGAAGTGAGCTGGTACACCGGGCAGCTCAAACGCATCAGCCAGGGTCTGCCGGTCAAGCCCGGGGAATCCGGCTTGTGGGTTTTTCTCAAGCAAGCCTGGCATATGCTGCGGGCCGGCCAGAAGAAAAAGCGCCTGCGCGCCTCGTGAAGGCAGGGGTTGGCGGCTCAGGCGCGGCTTGAAAGAAAGCTGCCCGTCCAATTTCCCGGGTAACTCTGAGGCGGCGGCGGGCATGAAGACATGTTGAGGGCACCATGAAGGCGGCCCTGAGGACCTCGGACTTCAAAGCGCCATGGACGGCCGCAGCGCCATGGCAGCGCGCCAGCGCAGCAAGTGCCCATGCTGCTCGCCGGCCTTGACGCGCACCGCGCGCGCAAAGTCCACCGTGACAACCGCCGTGATGTCGGCGATGCTGAAACCGCTGCTGGCGATGGTGTCGCGGCCCGCCAGATGCGCGTTGAGCATGTCAAAAAAAGAATGCACGCGGGCCAGCCCGCGCTGCGCGAGTTCGGGAATCTGCGCGTAGTCGACCGGGCCTGGCAGCGCCCGGTTCTTCATCATGGGCGAGCCATTGCGCAGCGCTTCGGCAATCGCCATCAGGCCCTCCATTTCAATGCGGGCGTTCCAGCCCGCGATCTCGGCTTTTTCAAGCGGCGTGCGGCCCAGCAGCGCCGGCTCGGGTGCGTGCGCTTCGAGGTAAGCGGTGATTGCGGCGTTGTCGGTCAGAACCTCGCCGCCCGCCAGACGCAGGGCCGGGATCGTGCATTGCGGGTTGATGGCCCGGTAGGCCTCGCCGAGTTGCTCGTTGCTCATCATGTCAACAATGACGGTGTTGTGGCTGATACCTTTTTCGGCCAGCAAAATGCGCGCGCGCCGGGGGCTGGGCGCCATGCCAAAGTCGTAAAGCGTGATCATGCGTTTTCCCGTGAAGGCCGCGGCCTAGCGCTGCAAGGTCTGGCGAGCGCGCTCTGCGAAGGCCTGGGTGGCTTTTTCGTCCTTGAGGGCGCTTTCGATCTTGAAGGGTACTTCAATACCGCGCTGACAGGCCGGCCGCTCCTTCATGGCATCCATCCAGCGCTGCAGGTTCTC
>CAJAOB010000474.1 GCA_903941205.1 uncultured Burkholderiales bacterium
AGTCCGTGTAAAGCTGGCAATCGTCCATGACCACCGCGACCCATCGCTCGTCAAAATCGGGCGGCTCGAGCACGCTGGCGTCAAGCCAGCCGACCGAGGCGCCCTGCTCGCGCAAGGCAGCGCCGAAGGCCTTGAGCAGATGGCTCTTGCCGCTGCCGGCCTCGCCCCAAAGGTAGGTTGGCACGGGGGAGCGCAGGCTGTTGCCTGACCAGAGTTGCAAATGGCGCAGGGCGGCCTCGTTCGGGCCCGCAAAAAAATTGGTAAACGAAGGCGCCGAAGCCAGCCCGATATCAAGAGCAATCTGCTTCATGCCGCTTGAGCGGCGGCGGCGCGTTTTCGAAAGGGTAAGAGCTGCATAAAGTCGGGCCGAGGTCAGCCCTTAGAATCTTGACTTGAATTCTAAGGGCTCGCCCCCGACTCTCCCCGACCCCCAAAGCGCCTCCTGACCGCGCTCAAGCGCACCGATCCCGCCCCCGTCGGCCCGACCACGCCAAGCCGCCCAGCGCGGCTGACACCAACCAATTTCATCAGCATGAGCCAATCCCCCCTTTCCTACAAAGACGCCGGCGTTGACATCGACGCGGGCGACGCGCTGGTCGAGCGCATCAAGCCGCTGGCCAAAAAGACCATGCGCGAAGGCGTGCTGGCCGGCATTGGCGGCTTTGGCGCGCTGTTCGAAGTGCCAAAACGTTACAAAGAGCCGGTTCTGGTCAGCGGTACCGACGGCGTAGGCACCAAGCTGCGCCTGGCCTTTGAGTGGAATATGCACGACACGGTCGGCATTGACCTCGTGGCCATGAGCGTGAACGACGTGCTGGTGCAAGGCGCCGAGCCGCTGTTTTTCCTTGACTATTTCGCCTGCGGAAAACTTGACGTGGACACCGCCGCCGCTGTGGTCGGCGGCATTGCCCGAGGCTGCGAGCTGTCGGGCTGCGCTTTGATCGGCGGCGAAACCGCTGAAATGCCGGGCATGTACCCCGAAGGCGAATACGACCTGGCTGGCTTTGCCGTCGGCGCTGTCGAAAAATCGAAAATTCTCACCGGCCAGAACATCGCCGCTGGCGACGTGGTGCTGGGCCTGGCCTCCAGCGGCGTGCATTCCAACGGCTTCAGCCTGGTGCGCAAGTGCATCGAGCGCGCCGGTAGCGCTTTGCCGGTCACGCTCGACGGCCAACCCTTCAGGCAAGCGGTGATGGAACCCACCCGGCTGTACGTGAAAAACGTGCTGGCCGCGCTAGCAGCGCATCCTTCGACAGGCTCAGGACAGGCTCCTTCGACAGGCTCAGGACAAGGTATCAAAGCGCTGGCTCACATCACCGGTGGCGGCCTGCTGGAAAACATTCCTCGCGTGCTGCCCGACGGGATGGCCGCGCACCTGGTCAAGGGCAGCTGGCCGCAAACCGAGCTGTTTGCCTGGCTGCAAAAAACCGCAGCGATCTCTGACTTTGAGATGAACCGCACCTTCAACAACGGCATCGGCATGGTGGTGGTGGTAGACGCTGCCGACGCTGCGGCCGCGGCGCAAATGCTCAGGGGCGTGGGCGAGAAGGTGTTTGAAATCGGCGTGATTGCTGCCCGCGGCGAAGGCGCTGCGGTCGTCGTCAGCTAAGGCGCGCTGCACGCTGGCAGCTGGGCTTGGCAGCTTCCCGTATTCACGGCCTCAGCGGCCGCGCTTTAGCTCGACTTTTGCCTGCAAACGGCGATAGCTTTCGGCGCGATCACCGCCAAGCGCAACTGCCTTCGCGATGGCGTCGGCCGCCTCGTTCAACCGGCCTTGTTCGAGCCGCACCTCGGCGAGGTTGTTCCAGGCTTCGGCAAAGTCAGCATGCACGCGTACTGCCGACTCAAAGCGCAAAGCCGCATCTTCTTTGCGGCCCAGGGCATAAGCCGCATTGCCCAGGCCGAGCAGCGCTGCGCGTTGACCGGGCCAGGCCTGCAAGGCTGCCCCATAAGCCGCCTCGGCCGCTGCGGGCTGCCCTCTTTCCAGCGCAGCGGCAGCGACCATGAAACTGTCTGGCTGCGCAGTCGCGGGCAAACGTGATGGCGGCAGGGCCACCATGGCCCAAAAGGCACCGCGCGACCAGGTTCGCTCGAAGGTGAAAAGCGACATCTGCAAACGCTCTGTCATGCCCGAATGCAGCGTCACCGTGTTGTGCGCACGGTCAAAGCCAATCACCACGGCGTAATGCCATACCGGGTACACGGGCAAGGACAGATTTTGAAAAACCAGCACAGGGTTGCCGCTGGCAACTTCGCGCAGCAAGTCTTCAAGGCGCGGACGCAGCGGGTAGGCCAGCAGCGCCTGCCGGCGCGCTGCCGCCAACATTTCCACCGGAAAAGCGCCCTGGCGACCGGGCACATAAACCTGCGATGTCAGTTCGTCGGGACGCAGCACGACGCCCGCATGTTGCGCCACCATGGCCAGCGCGGCCGGGCCGCACTGGTAGGCGTCCTGAGCGAAAAAAGGAACTTCAGCTAGCATGGCCCTGACAGGCAATGGTGGCTCGACCCGGGCACCGACACCCAGACTCGCTGAAGTGCTGAACGCGGCGTCGGCCAACCGGGCCTGCTCGCCCCCCATCGGAAAGTCGCGCTGCAATTGACTCATCTGCGGGGACGCACAACCCGCCAGCACAAGCGCCAGCGAGGCGTAAAAAACGCCCACTGCAACGGCCCTGCAGCAGATCGGGCGGCGGCCCGGCGCGCTCATCGCACCGATCGGGTGAACGGAAATATTTTGGTCAGCCCCAAAATGTCGGTGACCAGCAAGACGATGAACACCGTGAACAGCAGACCGAGCACATCGCCGCCGGCAGGCGCCTGGTCCACACGCGACGCCAGTTGCGCGACCTCGACGTCGGTCATGGCTTGCACCCTGTCGATGGCCGCGGCGTTGCTCACGCCGTGACTTTCCAGCGCGCTGCGCACATCGTCGCGGCTCAGGAACACCGTGACCTTGTCGCGGTTGCTACCGAGCGAGGCAGGCGCGACCGACACCAGCTCCTCGGTGCTGACCAGGCCGGCATGCGCCACCACGGGCAGACCCATCAAGGTGGTGCTGACCATCAGCACGGATGCCAACAAGCGTTTGAATCGGTTCATGAGACTTTCCTTGGGTGAATTTTTCAGGACACCTCAAGAACGAAAACCCCCAAGGTGGCCGGCGTCACCGCATGGTTTCCCGCCTGCAAAGCAAAGGTACGCCAGACGTATTAAGGGGTCAAGCCGCGTTGCATCTGAGTACACCTTCGTGCAGCCCGGCCAGCGACTGCGCAATCCCTTAACCGGCGGCCCGACGCAAATCGGCCATCTGCTCTGATACCGCATCAAGATCAAGCGCATCTGCGGCATTGGCCAGATAGGCTTCGAGGTCGGCCAAGGCGCGCTCAGGCTCGCCACTTTGCGCCCAGGCCAGACCGCGGTCACGGTACTCGGCCCAGGCATGCGGATGCAGCACCAGCATGCGATCCAGCACGGCAATCAGACGCGGCCAGTCTTCCTGCAGCTTGTGGATCTCCTTGAGGTTGCGCAACATGCGCGCAATGATGTCGCGCGGCTCGGCGGTTTGCAGGTACAAGCCGATAGGCACCTCGAAGTCGTCCAGCAAGCCGCTGCGCTGACGAAAAGGTTCAAGCCGCTCCGAAAGCTCCTCCCGACTGAGCGACTGGCCCGTGAAAGGATCAATCACGACCTGCCCTTTGGGCAAGTTGACCTTGACCATGAAGTGGCCGGGAAAAGCCACCCCACCGGCATTCAGGTCCAGGCCCAGCGCCAGTTCCAGCCAAACCACGGCCAGCGTGATCGGAATGCCCCGCCGGGTTTTCAGGACCGCATTTAAAAAGCTGTTGTCCGGGTCGTAATAGTCGTTGACGTTGCCGCCAAAACTCAAATCACGAAAGAAAAACTGGTTGAGCGCGCGCAAGCGCTGCAAGGCCGGTGCATCCGGCGGCAGGCGCCGCTTCAGACGCGCCAGCAATTGGTCAACGTCGCCCAGCACCTGCTGCACATCAAGCTCGGGGTATTCGTCCTGAGCCAGGCTGACGGCAGCTTCGAGTAAGGGGAAATGCTCGTCGCTTTGCACCAGCGTCGAAAAATATTGCAGCGGCGACGGGACTTCGAATTTCAATGACATGGTGCTACTTTCTCACAAGTTGTTCACGCTCGCAGAGGTCTGTTTCAGCGACCAAGCAACTTGCGAACACGCAGGCCCAATGCCCGCAGCGCCGTGAAGTAAACGACGGCCGAGCCGACGAGCACCAGCGCCAGCAAGCCAATGCGCTGCCCGTAAACGCTGCGCATAGCGGTCCAGCTCACCACCTGGGCCGACCACAGCAAGAAAGCCGCAAGCAGCGCACTGGCCAGCGCCACCTGAAGCGCAAAGCGGCCCCAACCGGGCAAAGGCTGGTAACTACCGCGGCGAATCAAGCCGAACAACAGCCAGCCAGCGTTGATCAGCGCACCGATACCAATGGCCAGCGCCAGACCGGCATGCTGAAAATACGGCACCAGCACCAGGTTCATCAACTGCGTCAACACCAGCACAACGACGGCAATGCGCACGGGGGTCTTGATGTCCTGGTTGGCATAAAAGCCGGGGGCCAGCACCTTGATGGCCACCAGCCCGAGCAAACCAAAACCGTAACCCATCAGCGCGCGTGTGGTTTGCAGAACATCCGCGTCGGTGAAGGCGCCATAGTGGTAGAGCGTAGCGACCAGCGGCTGCGCGAAAGTCAGCAGCGCCACAGCACTGGGCACAGCCAGCAAGACCACCAGGCGCAATCCCCAGTCCAGCATGGCCGAATACCGCTGCGTATCGTTGGCCGCACGCGCACCGGCGAGCTGCGGCATCAGCACCACGCCCAAAGCCACACCCAGCAAGGCGGTCGGGAACTCCATCAGACGGTCGGCGTAAGAGCGCCAGCTCACGCTGCCGGCGCGCAAATGCGAAGCAATCTGTGTGTTGATCAGCAGCGAAATCTGGGCCACGCTGACACCCAGGAGCGCCGGCAGCATCAAACGCGTGATGCTGCGCGTGGCCGGGTCGCGCCAGGCGGTGCGTAGCGCAGAAAATCCGAGCTGGATGCGGGGCAGCATTCCCAGTCGCAGCAGTGCCGGAATCTGAATCAGCAACTGCAGCAAGCCCCCGACCATGACGCCAGCGCCCAAGGCATACACGGGCTCAATGCCTTGCGTCTTCAGCCAGGGCGCACCCAACCAGGCCGCCACGATCATGCTCAGATTCAGGAGCACAGGCGTGGCCGCCGGCACCGCAAAACGCTTGTAGGTGTTGAGCACACCCGCAGACAGCGCCACCAGCGACATGAAACCGATATAGGGAAACATCCAGCGCGTCATGAAGACGGCGGCCTCGAATCCGCGCGGCTCTTGCTGCAAGCCGCTGGCCATGACCCAGACCAACACCGGCGCCCCCGCAACGCCCATCACACAAGTCAGCAGCAAAGCCCAGACCAGCAAGCCAGCCACCCGATCCACCAGCAAGCGCGTTGCATCGTCTCCTTCGCGCGCCTTGGTGGCAGCTAGAACAGGCACAAAGGCCTGGCTGAAAGCACCCTCGGCAAACAGACGCCTGAAAAGATTGGGAATGCGAAAAGCCACATTGAAAGCGTCAGTCATGGCACTGGCGCCAAAAGCCGACGCAATCAGCAACTCCCGCGCCAGCCCGGTGATCCGGGAAAGCAAGGTAAACAGGGAGACGGTGGAGGCAGATTTGATGAGTGACACGAGACGAGTTTAAGGCGGTGAACGATACGCCCGCGGAATCTCCGAAATGAGCCCAAAGGAACCGCATGCTCCGTCAGCAGCGAGGTGCCCGCACCGCGAAAAAGTCGGCAGAACACCTTCATTACCGCCACACACCGTCAATACTGCGAAAGCAGGAATCCATCCTCTTGGCTCCGGCGCTTGTTACAGGCCGTTGGATCACCGTACGTGGACGCCCCCCCGCATGCCAAGCTTTCAATTCGTGATGCCGCCAAGGTAAAGATTGCACCCGTACATTCGGACTTTTTTCATGATCGCCTGAGCAATCGGTGGTTTGTTTGCCTGCGCGGTGCCTACTTTCTCGGTGTCGTCACGGGTCTTGCTGCTTTTTTTCAACTCGCTTATCAACTCAAGCAGCCGCAGCCTCGCGCCTGCAGCGCATGTGGTCGGCCTCGTAAGCCACGCCTTTGGCCAGAAGTGCCCAAATCGTTCGGGCCATTTTGTTGGCCAGCGCCACGACCACCACGTTGACGCTGCGCCGCTTGAGCAACTCGTGCAGCCAGCCGCTGGGGTCGGGCTTTTTCTTGGCAGCCGCAACCACTGCTCGCGCTGCATGCACGAGCAGCGTGCGCAAGTACGTATCGCCGCTTTCGCCGATGCCCAGCATGTTCGTTCGTCCCCCCGCTGAAGTGCTGGCGCGGCACCAGGCCTAGCGAGGCTGACAGTTGGCGGGCACATTCAAAGTTCTTGGCATCTCCCACACTGGCGACGCACTGATCGCAAACCCGGAGGATGGCTCCCGGCGATCGAACTTTGGACGGAAAAGGCGTGGATGATGAAAAAAGACCCGGCATTCCAGCAAGGCTTGCCCTTAACCAGATCAAGGCAGAAAAGTATCCCGCCCCGTTTGTTCCAGCGCTCACAGCGTCAGTTCGATCGCAAAGAGTCTGCCCGACAGCGGGGCACTGCTCAGGGCTTCCAATGAGACGGGTTGGCGCGAACTGGTGACATAAAGCGTTCTCATGCCTTGAGCACCGGGTGCGACATCGCCCGGGTTGGGCACGGGCAGACCGATGACGCGGTCCTGGCTACCGTCGGGGGCAAAGCGCAGCACGCTCCAGCCGCCCTGTAAAGCCGTCCAGACACCGCCAGATGCGTCCACCGCCAGGCCACTGAGCCGGCCAGAGCCTTTGGGCACGGTGACCAGGCGACGAACTGCAGCATGACCACGCTGCATCACGAGAATCTCACCCGAGGCCCGGGCCAGTCCATAGAGAAATTGCCCGGTAGGGTCCCAGGCCATGGCGCTGAGCGCTTCACTGACGAGCCAAATGCCGTCAGCGGCGACACCAACCGGGACCAAGGAGGCCAGTTCCCACCGCGCTGCACTCAGGGGCTGACAGGTCCAAACTCTGCCGTCAGGTGCGGTGCACAAAGCCGTGGGCGCCGCGCCCGGCCAGGCCTGCAGTGGCCCGACACGCGCGCGAGTGCTGGCGAGATCATCGAGCAGCCAATAGCCTGCGTCACAGGCCACCAGCAAACGACCTGCGTGCACGAGCAGCCCCGTCAGTGGCGCATCAAAGACCGCAAGTTCACGGTCTTGCTGACCATCAAAAACGCGTACTGCGGGCGCCAGGCTGTCGGCCCAGTAAAGAGACTGGCTGGCCGGACACCAGCGCGCAAATTCACCGCGAAAAGCCCATGGGCCGGGAACGACTTGCGCCACCGCAGGCGCGCTGACAGGGTCGCGTGTCGCCAGTTGTGCGCCAATGCGCCGGCCGGCTTCGGCCAACTCGGGTCCCAGGCCCTGCACGCGCTCCATGGTCATGCGGTAGGCGGGCCCGGCCACGCTGATGGCGCCCCGCACTTTGCCACTTCTGTCCACCACGGGTGCGCCCACACAGCGCACACCCAGCACGATTTCTTCGTCGTCGACCGACCAGCCGCGGGCGGCGGTGACTCTGATCTCGGCTTGCAGCCGGCGCCGGTCGGTGATGGTTCGAGGCGTCATCGGTTTAAGGTTGATCTCGCGCAGAAGTGCTTCGCGCGCCGCGTCATCCAGCGCCGACAGGATCGCCTTGCCCTGGCTGGTGCAATGCAGTGGCTTGCGCTGACCCAGGGCCGCCTGCGAGCGCTGCCCATGAGCACCATCGCAGCGCTCGAGCGAGAGCACCTCCAGACCATCCAGCGTTGCCAGGTACGAGGTTTCACCGGTCAAGTCGCGCAAAGCCCGCAATTCGGCACCGGCGGCGGCCGACAAATCAGGCATGGCGTAAGCGCTACGGGCAAGTTCAAAGCAGCGCAAGCCCAGACGATAGACACGGCGTGCGGGGTCTCGGCGCAGCATCCCGCGCGCGATCAGGGTCGCCAGCAGCCGGTACAAGGTGGTACGCGGCAGCGCCAGCCGGGCCGACAGCTCGCGCTGCGACAGCCCCTGTGGCGAGTTGCCAATGGCGTCCAGAATATCCATGGCTTTTTCAAGTGAGGCCGTTCCGTCGCCCGCGTTTGATTTCATGACCTCTATTTTCCAATATGTGGGACGCATTTAGCGACAGCCGTCCGGGCTTTGTTGGCGGCGCGCGGGGCAGTCATTAGGATGCGTGGAAGACGGCAAGCTGCAGTCGCATTCGCAGGTGCGATCCTGCCTCCAACCCCATTTTTGGATACTCACCCAGGCGCCCGCCTCTGGAGACCGAATGATTGATGCAAGCATCACCCCAACGCCACAGCGACCCGCGCCTGTTTTTGTGCCGGACGCGATCCTCGACCGGCTGGCCCGGGTCAGCAGCGGCTCACTGACCACACAATTGTTCAAAAAGGGCTACCGACAACCGGTCCTGATGGGCCTGAGTGCCTTGAACAAAAAAACCAGGCCCTTTGCCGGACGCGCCTACACCATGCGATTCATCCCTGCGCGCGAAGACATCGACACCTACGCCACGCTGACCACCGAACCACATATCAACAACCTGCAATGGGTGGGCGTGGAACAGGTACGGCCCGGCGAGGTCGTGGTGATTGACAGCAATCGCGACCCGCGAGCCGCTTCCATGGGCAATATGCTCATCACCCGCATGATGATGCGCGGCGCGCGCGGCGTGGTCACCGACGGCGCCTTTCGCGACGGCACCGAGCTGGCGGCCATGCACTTCCCGATCTGGAGCGCGGGCGTTACGGCCACCACGCGCCTGAGCTATCACCACGTGGCCGATTTGCAGGTGCCCATCGGCTGCGCGGGCGTGGCGGTTTACCCCGGCGACGTGATTCACGGTGACGGCGACAACATCAGCGTGATTCCGGCCCACTGCGCCGAAGAAATGGCCAATCTGTGCGAGGTGCAGGACGACCTCGAAGCCTATCTGGCGCTGCGCGTGCAGGCCGGCGAAAAGCTCTGGGGCCTGTACCCGCCCAGCGCGCAAACCCGCGCCGAGCACAAAGCCTGGGTGGCGGACGGCCGAAAGCCGATCCAGGCCGCCCAGCCCGCCACCAACTGAGGCCGCCATGACCAAAAATCTGCATCCGCACGAGCGCCTGATACGTCGCTATTTCGACGCCTGCAACGCAGCCGACTTCACGGCGCTGATGAGCTGCTTCACGCCCGATGCTGTTCACTACTTTCCGCCCGGCCTGCCCGAAATCCCCTGGCGGGGCGCCGACACCATCAGCCGCAAGTGGCTCTGGTGCGTCGAAAACCTGGGCTCGCAATGGACCATCGAGAAAGTTTTGATCAGCCACAACAGCCATGAAGCAGTCATCGAATGGACACACTGGAAGCGCAAGTTCAAGACTGCTCAGCGCGGCGACGAGTGGTACGTGTTCGACGAAGCCAGCGGCCTGATCAAGGAAATCCGCGCCTACTACGCCGCACCCGCAGCCAAAGAGGCGGGCGAACTGCCGCTGGTCGGGGATACCCACATGGGCGAGCTGGTCGAATTTGATTATGCTCAGCGGGGTTACCACCTTCGCTGGAAGTGAACGCTTTGCTGCTGACGAGCAGTTTGTCGATCCTGCGGATCCCTGCCGGTCGATCAACCCAAGCAGGGTCACTGACCAGCACGCACGCCAGCGCAAGACCGAGACTTTTGCGAAGCGACGGGCGCTTTTTTCCCTTTTCCTTTCCCTACTCTTCTCTTCATCACAACCGGCGATCTTGCCGACACAACTAGACATTTCTCATGAAAACCCTCCAATCCCTCAAAGCCCGCACTGGCGAAGCCTTCGGCGCACCCCTGCCGGCCTCCACTGGCGAACAAGTCGATGCTGCCGCCACAGCCGCCCTGGCGAGTTTTGGCGACTGGTCAGCCAGCAGCGCTGCTGTTCGCGCCGCACTGCTGCGCGGCCTGGCCAGCGCCCTCGAGGGCGACCGCGAAGGCCTGGTGGCCTTGGCCGACGAAGAAACCGCGCTCGGTCCGGTCCGCCTCAATGGCGAGCTGGACCGCACGGCCTTCCAATTGCGCCGGTTTGCCGACCTCGCAGAGCGTGGCGATGCGTTCAAGTTCACTGACGATCCGGCCGTCGCCGGTGGTCCGCCCGTCGGCCACCCGGCCATGGTCCGCCTGCGCGTGCCCCTCGGCCCGGTTGCCATGTTTTCGGCCAGCAACTTTCCATTCGCGTTTTCAGTGCTGGGCGGCGACACCGCCTCGGCGCTGGCGGCCGGCTGCACTGTCGTCATCAAGGCCCATTCAGGCCACCTGCATTTGTCCAACCGGGTGTTCGGCCTGATCCAGCAAGTGCTGCAAGCCCAAGGTCTGCCGGCTGGCCTGATCGGCATGATTCAAGGCGGCGGCTCGGACGTTGGCGTGCGTCTGGTGCGCCACCCTGCAATCGCTGCTGGCGCCTTCACCGGCTCCACGCGCGGCGGCGCAGCACTTCAGGCCGAGGCCAATGCGCGGCCACGCCCGATTCCTTTTTACGGCGAACTCGGCTCCGTCAATCCGGTCATCGCCCTGCCTGGCGTGCTGGCGGCGCGCGGCGCCGAACTGGCCGCCACGTTGGCCGGCTCCATCGCGCTGGGCTGCGGCCAGTTTTGCACCAGCCCCGGCGTGATCGTCCTCATGGACGGCCCCGCCAGCGACAACTTTATCGATGCACTGGTGCCGGCATTGACGGCGCAAAAGCCCCACGCGATGCTGACGCCCGCCATGCGACAGGCCTTCGACGCCGGTGTGGCCCACATGCTCAAGACCGGCGTGACCGCACTGCTGCACGAAGACGGTACGGCTGAAGCACCCCGGCCTTTCCTGGCGCAAGTTTCGGCAGAAGAATTCATTGCCAAAGAAAGCCTGCGCGAAGAAGTCTTTGGTCCGTCCAGCCTGATCGTGCGGGCCACCAGCGCGGCGCAAGTGCTGCAAGTGCTGCAGGCGGTGGGCGGCAGCCTGACCGTGACCCTATGGGGTGCAGAAACCGAGAGCGACGAAGCGCGCCTGATCGTGCGCCACGCCACGCAGATCGCCGGCCGCGTGCTCTTCGCCGGCGTGCCCACGGGTGTCGCTGTCACGGCCGCGCAACAACACGGCGGTCCGTGGCCCTCATCAACGCAACCCATGACGACGTCGGTCGGCGACGCCGCAATGGACCGTTTCCTGCGTCCAGTGGCACTGCAAGACGCACCCGCCTGGCTGCTCAAGCGCCAGGGTCAGCCCTGCTGAAACACCTTATGGTTTAGCCGCCGGTCCGCCAACCTTCAGACCTGATTCAGCATGCCGCGGAACCATTGGTTCGCAGCACGCCGCCCGCGCCATTCGCCTGGGTAAGCTATCCCCGGGCGAATTTTGCAATTCGGACGGCCGACCCTTTTGCGGTTTAGTGAGGCGATTTCCAGCTTTTTTTAGGTCAGACGGCGTTGGCTTGATTCCGGCAAGTCGTCTATGGACGGGCTTGTTACCGTGCACGAGTACGCATGCGGGGGAATTTCGGAGCCGCCAGGGACAGCGCCCCAAGGCGGTCCACCTAATCCGGGCCAAGAACTCAAGGCCCCTCCGTTCTGGCTGATAACGGCCGGCACTTTATTGCCGGGTGCACCATCGGCCGCGCCTGCGAAAAGATACCCCAGGCGCCTGTAGTGTCTGCGGCCGCGGCCTACTTGTTCACGCACTGGCCCCATCTCACGGGCCAGGAAATCACGTCCCTCTTGCTACTGAAGGCCAACAAGAGCTTCCCTGCGCTGTACCAGCAAAACAATTGCAGTTCAAACCTGAACATTGATTGCGGGCTGTTTACTTTCGGCCAAGGTGAATCGGACTTCGCCAAAGGCATGACGCCGGTGGGTGGGACCCATCTAGCGACCGGCTCGCCCGTTGGCGCGACTGGGAACAGTTTGCAGGCCACCTCACTCAGGCTACCGCTGGCCTTTGGCCACGCACTGCAAGGCAAGCGTCTTGATGCCGTGGTCTTCGACGGCTAGGGTCGTGATTTGGGCTCCGATCTGACCCGTGTCATGAGCGCACAGCCAAGCCGCTTGACCCTTGCGGACCTGGACAAGCCCGAAGAGTCCAAAGGCGGCATGAAACCATTGAATATTCGCATGCGGCTCCAGGGCATGCAAACCGTGGGCAAGCACGCCATGCTCAGGCAACGGCGATAGCCAGCCAAGGACCACCGCCGCGGGTATGAGCTGGGCCTTGGGTAGCGCGACCAGCATGCAAGTGCGCAGCGAGAACGGATCAGCCTTGCGAGCCAGCAGGAACCATCTGGCACTGACGGTACGAGCTTCTGCCGACGCCCCCGTGACCTCGCGCCAATCCGTTTCGAGCGAACGGGCTGATGGGCGCCCAGGGCTCTGGGGGCTTGGCTATTGACTCCTCCAGCGGGGCCGGCACATTTTTACGGTTTGGGCAAAACATTGCTGAAGGCTGGCGCCTTTTCAGCAATACTGAAATCGGCTCTCTGGCCGTGCAAGGTAAGCAAACGCTGACTGCCGTCCATGGTGCTCGGACCTCGTAATTTGGTCTTGGTCTGGGACACCAGGGAAACAAACACACGCTCGGTTTTCCGATCAGCCAAGCACTGCGCGCCGACCGTGCGCAAGCCGAATTCAAGCTGGCCACAGCTCGCACCTCGTCGGGTAATGTGAACTGCACGACGCATACATTTTTACTAACTCATTCTGGACGGCAGATGAACTTTGACGTCAGCTACGAGCAGCACCTGAGCTTCATGAAAAGCATGGCCTTACGAGCCACCAACTCGCGGGAGGCCGGCCATGCTGCTGGTGCCAAGGATAATGAAACAGAAGCCAAGTACAGTATTGCCGGTTAGCAGGCTCCTGAAATAGGTGGCTGCCAAACGGCGATCGCCAAGCGCCTGTCCAAAATATCTCGGTATAAATATTTAATTAATAACCATATTCTCCTTGAGCATATTTTCGGCCGTGCTGAGATATTTACACATCTGGCAACCAGGACATGGCGGTTTAAGCGGCCAGGATGGCCTGAAATCCTCAGCCAGCCATCGGCAGACTCATCTTTGTTGCACTTAGGTCTTGAATCCGATATCCCGGTTGTGCTTTTACGTCGCCTGCAGCCAAAGTTGCCCTACTGCACGCATGGCCGTGAACTTGCAGGAAACCAGCGCTACGGCTGATTTCTGCGTGACTCAGAGTACTTGTCGAAACAACCTCCAGACTGCCGACGAGCAGCTTGAATTAAAAAGTACTACTCAAAAAATAGCTTGATTTCTCGATGAGTACTGGGTGACTAAACCTTTTAGCCGATTTTTAACAATCAGATGAAGAGTAGGTTTTTCGGAGGCAAGGCCCGTCTATACTAAAGCTCAGCAGTCTCAGAACCAGTCACCGTTTTGTGTCCTTGATGGCTATTGCACGGAGCCAGTACATAGACGGGAACAGACCTTTTTATTTGGACGTACTCAATGACTCTTACGCGCTTGTTTTCCCTACTCGCTTTCGTGCTAATCAATTTGGTGACAACGGCCCACGCACAAAACCAGGATTTTTACTGGAAAGGTAGCTATGGACGCGGGGTAGGTCTCATCCCGGCGCTGGAATGCCCCGCCGGCAAAGAGCTCGGTGGTGGACTCTGCTACGACGAATGCAGAGGCGACTACGACATGAACCAAGCGGCGTCTCTGTGCATGATCGACTGCCCCGACGGTTATGCGGATCGTGGGCTTATTTGCCACTGGCAGGGCAGCGCCTCCTATGTGCCCAAGTCGGATTGGAACAGTTGCAAATCACGCACTGCAAAGAGTTGCGTAAAGATAGCGGGAAAGAGAAGATGCGTGGGTGGAGACTGTATCGGCGGCTGGGAAACTGACTGCAGAGATGGCTACCGAAACGTGGGAGGTGTGTGTTGGTACGTCGAAATCCCCAATGGGTTCTCAGGGTCGCCTCTGGACCCGATGAAGCCATCCTACGCGCCTCAAAACCCGGTCGCTCAAAGGCAGGTTTGTCGCGACAACAAGATCTTGCAAGATGGCCTGTGCTACGAGCCCTGCCGCTCCGGTTACGCGGGCCGAGGCCCCGTTTGCTGGGCCGACGCACCTCAAGGCTATTTGGACTGCTTTACCGGTTACGCAAAGAACCAAAATGCATGTATCTCGGTAATGGCCACTCAGGCTGCGGCAGTTGCCATCCCGATAGCAATGCAAACATACGCCGTGTACAAGGCGCGGCAAGCAGCAAAGGTAGCCAAGGCGGGAAAGGCAATACCTGACATTGCTGAGGCTGGAGCAGAAGTTGGCAAGCTTATCCTTACCAAAGGTGACGATGTGGCCAAGCTTGGAGCAGAAGTGATTGAGCAGGCCGCCAAGGGAAATGCCACGCAGGCGACCAGCAAAGTGGTCGATTTTTTGAAGTTCATGACGACTACAAAAGTGCTTTTGGCGATGAAGAAAGCTGGATTTGCAAGCGTCGGAGCCAGCCTGCAGCCCGCCGATTACTGGCGCACTACATCACTCGAAGACACCCTCGCCAGAGCGCGTGATGTTGCGGGCTTCTTGTCTGTCGCCGTTGTTGTCTACAACATCACTTACGTGCCGCCTACACCCCCAGCACTGAACCCATTGGATGTTACTGAGGGGATACTCGACATCATGTCCTCCTTCATGTGGACAATCTACGGACAGTAATTAACTAACAGTCGCGCCTTGATTCAGCCCCCCCCACGATCAAGGACAAGCGGATTCCATCTTCATCGAAATTCTTGGTAAATCGGTCACCGTAAAGAATCGGGAGCTGTTTCATAGATTGCATCGGAACCCTCGGCCGATTACAAAAGTTTTTATACCCCGGGGTCATTTGATGTTGAAATGAGTGGGGGGGGGGGGCTCCGGAATGAAACCGTGAGCCGATCGTTTGAGCACAACAGTGTTTAATGCAGGCGGATGGAACCATGCTCACAAAACCGGGGGTGGGGGTATGGCAGGGTCAGCAGCTGGTGAAACTTGACCCAGTATCAGCATTGAAAACTGCAAGGTTCATAAATTCACGTCACTACGGACAGAGCCACCGGTCTAGCAGTGGACTGACGTAATCTTTGCCCAAGTCGTGACCACCACCGGGCACTACACTGACCGGAATCCCGAGGAGCCGCCCAAACGCCTGCACATTGGCAGGGCTACTTTGCCAGTCCTCTTGACCGACATGGATTTCGCATCGAGAAGGCGCATTGAATTTACCCGCTTCTGCCAACTCTTTGAGCTTGGTCGGTCTTGGGGGAGAAAAAGTGGTTCGCGCCTGCTCATTGGTGAATTCGCCGACGATCGGCGACAGAAGCAACACCCTTCCCGGAAAGGATGCCATCTGGGTTTGAGTATGCAGGAAAAGGTAAGCACCAAAGGAATTACAGACCACCCGAGCTTGCTCATCCCAGAAGTGGTCTTGCAGATCAAACATGATGGTTTGAATCTGCTCATCAAAAGGAATCGAACGGAAGTGGTCACGCGTCTCGCGCCCCGTCACAGCGAAACCTCGATCCATCAATCCTCTACCCAGACCAGTCGCCAACTGCCCTCCATAGCCGGGCAAGTAATAGATGGTTTGTGACATTGGAACGGACATGCTTAGATTTTGACTGAGCAAAGTTCCGTATGGATAGCGTAACCCTCAGTGAGACAACCTTGCAGCGTAGTCTGTAAATAGTCGGTAAGACCCAGAAAGCAAAAAGCCCAACCGGTGAGGGCTGGGCTAAGTGCTTGATTTACTTGGGGTGGCTGATGGGGCTCGAACCCACGACAACAGGAATCACAATCCTGGACTCTACCAACTGAGCTACAGCCACCGAAGACTCTCATTATAGCTGCAACAAATTCCGCGAATGCGGCCCGTTGACGACTTACTTGCTGGCTGCTGCAGCAACGCTGGCGTCCGTCAGGGCTTAACCTGGCTTCGGCTTGGCCGCCTTGATCTCCACCTTGAAACGCTCCTGCATGAGCTTGTAATACGCCAGGCTTTCAGCACCTGTCCACCATTGTGTGTACTGGGCTCGTCCTTGCCGGGTGGTCGCTTCGTCGCGCTGCTCGCGCGGCAGGACCTTGGTGACCCGGACAACCGCATAACCCTGCGCCGCCAGATCCACGCCAGACAGCGCTGGCAGCGCAGCAGGGTCTGCGCGCAGCGCAGCGTCAATTACCGGTCCGGGCAGATTGCGGGTGTCGGCACGCGAGATGGTGAGTGCCTCAGGTAGCACTGCTGCCGACGGATTGGCTTTCCAACTGGCCAGTTTGGCAGCGCCTTCCTTGCGGGCTTCTTCAGCGCTGCGGGAGGCAAGCCAACGGGCGCGGACCAGTTCTTTGACTTCGGCCAAAGGCAGGGTGCGAGCGGGCGTGTACTGGGTGATGCGACCGGCCGCGAGCTGGCTAGGGCCGACTTCAATCGCTTCGGTGTTGCGCTTTTTTTCAAGCGAGTCCGCTGTAAAAAGGGCGGTAAGAAACTTGGCGCTGGCCAACGCACCTTTGGCACCGGGCTCAGGGTTGCGGCTAACGTTACTGGCACTGCGTATTTCGAGCTTCAGCCGGTCAGCCACAGGCTTGAGGCTGTCAGCCTGCTCGTAAACGCCGTTGGTGAAGGTCTCGGCGACTTCGGCGAATTTCTTGGGAATTTGCTGCTTTTTGAGTTCGATTTCGAGCTCGGCCCGCATCTCATCAAAGCTGCGCTGCTTGGGCATCTTGATGTCGGTGACACGGATGATGTGAAAGCCAAAGTCAGTCTCGACCAGGTCGCTGATATCGCCCTTCTTGAGGGCGAATACCGCGTCTTCAAAAGGCTTGACCATGGAGCCGCGGCTGAAAAATTCCAGGTCGCCGCCTTTGGCTGCCGAACCCGTGTCTTGCGAGTTCTTGCGGGCCACATCGGCAAACGTGTCTGGCGACTTGCGCACCGCCGCCAGCAGTGCCGCGGCCTTGGCCTTGGCAGCTTCACGTTCGGCTGCAGGTGCGGCTTTGGGCGCATTGATCAGGATGTGGCTGGCGCGACGCTCTTCTGCGGCGCTCAGGCGCTGAATGTTTTGTTCGTAATAGGTTTTGAGGTCGGCTTCGTTGACGGCAATGGTCTTGCTGACCGCCTCTGCGTCCAGCACGAGGTATTCGATGCTGGCTTGCTCAACGCCCCGGAACAGGCTCTGATTGGCCTGATAGAACTGCTCGAGTTCCGCGTCGGTGGGCTTGAGTTTGGCGGCATAATCTGCCGGGCTGAAACGGGCCAGTTGCAGTTCCCGTTTTTCAAAGTAAGCATCCAGGGCCGAGTCAGCTACGCCGGCCGAAGAAAATCCGGTAGCCGCCAC
>CAJAOB010000475.1 GCA_903941205.1 uncultured Burkholderiales bacterium
CCAACACCTTCCACCCCAACACCTTCCACCCCAACACCTTCCTCCCCAACACCCTTCTCCCCCCAAACGCTTCATGCACAAACCCCTCCGGCAACACCATGGACATTGATTTGACGAGACTCACAGGCATGAGCGCTCCCGTGCTGGCGGGGATGCTGGCCGCCGTGCTGGCGGCGCTGGTCATGGCGGCGGCGGTGCACCTGACTTCGCGGCGCCAGCACGGCTTCATGCACTGGATCTTCTACGCCATGCTGCTGGTCGTGGCGGCCAGCAGCCTGCTGTCGGGGCGCGACCTGAGCAGCCAGACGCTGCTGGCCGAGTCGGCGCTGGCAGCACCCGCGCGCCCGCCTTTGCTGGCCTTGGTGCAGCCGCTGATTTCGCTGCTGATCCTGCTGGTCTGCGGGGAGCGCATTGTGAGCCACTGGCTGCTGCGCCAGAAGTCGCCGGCGCCGCACAGCATGCTGATCGCCTTTGTGATCTTCTGGGTCAGCACGGTGGCGGTGCCGGCGCTGTGGGGCGCGAATCCGCAGTTCTCGCACGACTACGGCTACCCGCTGGTGATCGGGCTGGCAGCGGCGCTGGCCACTGGCGCCGAGCGCGACCAGTCGCTCAAGGCGGTGCGCAACGCCATGCTGCTGGTGATGCTGCTGGGCTGGCTGCTGCTACCGCTCAAGCCGGGACTGGTGCTGGACCGCGCCTACACGCAAGGCCTGTTGCCGGGCCTGCCGCGCTTTGGCGGGCTGGCCTCGCACCCGGTGAGCATGGGCTTGCTGGCGCAACTGGGTTTGCTGTGCCTGCTGGCCCGGCCTTACGAGCGCCGCTGGCTGAACCGGCTGGCCTGGGCCACCGGGCTGCTCACGCTCTTCATGGCGCAGTCCAAAACCGCCTGGCTGGCTTTTTTGCTGTGCTCGGGCGCCATGCTGGCAGTGCAGCACGGCCCGGGGCTCTGGCGCCGCGCGGCCGATCCGATGCGTCCGGGCTTTGGCATCGCCACATTGAGCGGCCTGATGCTGCTGCTGAGCGTGCTGCTCGGCGTGTTGCTGCTCGGCGAGATGGAAAGCCGCGTGAGCCGCTTCTTCAGCTCGCCCGAAGGCGCGCAACTGGCGTCCATGACCGGGCGCGACCGCATCTGGGCCATTGCCTGGGACGAATGGCGGCGCAACCCGGTGTTTGGCTACGGCCCGGGCCTGTGGGACGAGCAGTTTCGCGCCAGCATTGCCATGCCCAGCGCCACCCACGCGCACAACCAGTTCATGGACACGCTGTCGCGCTCGGGCACGGTGGGCGCCAGTGGCCTCGCGCTGTATGCGGCGGTGCTGCTGTTCATGTCCGTGCGCTTTGCAAAAGCCACCCAGGGGCTCTCGCTGGGCTTGTTTGTGGCACTGGCACTGCGCGCCATCAGCGAGGTGCCGCTGCTCATGTTTGGCTACGGCCCCGAGCTGGTGATCCATGTGCTGCTGCTGATGGTGCTGGCCGCGGCAAGCAGGCAAACGCGCACGGCAAACCAGGCTAGCCCGACGCCAAGCCCTGTGCTTGATCCGGCCCATGAATACCGGGGAGGCGGCTTCGCGGCGCCCAAGGCCGGTCGTGCGCGCGCTACCCGCGATACCTGCACGAGCCGTGACGAACTCAGCGCCCACAAGCCCTTCAACGCTTCTTCCTCTGCATGCCTGACACCATGAAATTCACCGTCCTGATTCCGCTTTACAACAAGGCCCCTTACATCGACTGCACCTTGTCGTCAGTGCTGGCGCAGAGTTGCCGCGACTTTGAAATCGTGGTGATCGACGACGGCTCCACCGACGGCGGCGATGCGAAGGTAGAGGCCCGCATCAAGGCCCTCGCGGCAGCTGCGAACCCAACAAACCCAAGAATCCCGACGAATCAGCCGCAGCTGCGGCTGGTTCGCCAGGCCAATGCGGGCGTGTCGGTTGCGCGCAACCGCGGCATTGAAGAGGCGCGCGGCGACTGGGTGGTTTTCCTGGACGCAGATGACTGGCAGCACCCGGCGTTTTTGGCAGCGCTGGAACTGGCCCAGGAACGCTATCCGCGAGCGCAGACCGTGGCCACCGATTTCCTGCGCTTTCCCCACACCGAAGGGCCGTGGCCGCCGCCCTGGGAGTTGCCCGCCGGCACGCCGCAGGTCGAGCGGATCACCGATTTGCCGGCGCGCTGGATGCAGGGCCCCTCGCTTTGCAGCAGCGCGGTGGCCGTGCGCCGCGGTCTGTTGCATGCCATGCAGCCCTGTTTTCCACCCGGCGAGTCGGTGGGCGAAGACCTGGACCTGTGGTTCCGGCTGGCCGAACGAGCCCCGGTGGCGCTGGTCCGGGCGCCGCTGGCGGCCTACCGCGTGGCGGTGCAAGGCAGCCTGACATCGCAAGGCGCGCCTTCGAGCATGCCGCTTTTCTTGCAGCGCCTGCGCGAGCGCGCGCTGACCGGCCGCCTGAGCCTGCCGCAGCGCCGCTCGGCCCTGCGCCTGGTTTCGCACTACGACGTGACCATGGCCCGCCACGCGCTGGCTGCCGGTCGCCGCGCACTGGCCCTGCGCTGGCTGCTGCAAGGTCGCGGGGCTGCGCTGGGCCGACGCTGGTGGCTGACGCTGGCTATGGCAGTGCTGGCGCCGGCGCGCTGGGTCAGCCAGTGGCAGAGCTGGCGGGTTCAGCTGGCCAGTCCCGTCGCCGCGCTCGGCAGCAGCACGCCGCCCGCCCCTTCCGGACCCGCCCGGTCCATGGCCGATGCAGGATAAAAACATGAAACGCGAGCATCTTTCAGACTTGGGCTGCACGAGCTGGCCCGCGGCCGGCCAGGGAAACGGTGGCGCGCGCATCGCCGGCGGCCAGACGCCTTGCCGCGTGTCCATCATCGTCAAGGCGCTGAACGAAGAAAAGCGCATTGCGAGCACGCTGGAAAGCGCCTTGCGAGCAGTCCGACAGGTTGGTGGCGAAGTGATTCTGGCCGACTCGTATTCGAGCGACCGCACGGTCGAGATTGCCAGGCGCTACCCGGTGCGCATCGTGCAGCTGATGCACCCGGCGGATCGTTGTTGCGGCGCCGGGCCGCAACTGGGTTTTGCGCATGCGCTCGGCGAGTTCATCTATCTCGTCGACGGCGACATGCAACTGGCCGAAGACTTTTTGCCGCAAGCGCTGGCCTTCATGCATGGACGCACCGAGATTGCCGGCGTCAGCGGCCGGGTGCTCGAGATGCATACCGAAAACCCCGAGTACCAGGCGCGCCATGAGCAGTGGGCCGCGGTGCCAAGCGGGCTGGCCAGCCGGCTCGACGGCGGCGGTTTGTACCGGCGCCGGGCCATCGAGTCGGTGGTTTACCTGTCAGACCGCAACCTGCACAGCTACGAAGAGTTTGACCTGGCCGCCCGGTTGCGCTCTGAAGGCTGGGACTTGTGGCGCCTGCCGATAGAGGCCGTCAGCCACTACGGCCATGAAACGCCGCCCTATACGCTGCTGCTCAGGCGCTGGCGCAGCGGCTACATCTGGGGTTTGGGCGAGTTGCTGCGCGCCAGCCTGAAGCACGATCACTTGCCGCTGGTGCTGCGCGAGGTGCGCGAGCTGCGCTTGTATGCCGCAGTGCTGGTCTGGTGGCTGGCCTTGCTGACGCTGCCCTTCCTGACTTTCCTGCCCCTGACCCTGGGCCAGCGTCTGGTCGCTGATGCGCTGCTGCTGGCGTTTCCGGTGCTGGTCATGAGCTGGCGCAAGCGCTCCTTTGAAAGAGGTTTGTATGCGGTGGCCTCCTGGTGCGTGCATGCGGCCGGGCTGTTGCGGGGCCTTGCGCGCAAGCAGGTGGACCCGAAGCAGCCGCT
Source organism: uncultured Burkholderiales bacterium (assembly GCA_903941205.1). Taxonomy (GTDB): domain Bacteria; phylum Pseudomonadota; class Gammaproteobacteria; order Burkholderiales; family Burkholderiaceae_C; genus Polaromonas. The sequence goes on from CAJAOB010000475.1 coordinate 3,821, forward strand.
GGCCCGCCGCGTGCTGCAGGAGGCCGGCTACGTGGCAGCGCCAGCGCCCGGGTGTGGCACCGCCGAGCCACTCAAGCGCCGGGCTGCCGCAAGCGCTGGCCCTTTGGCGAAAGTGCAGCAACTGCAGGACGGTCGCCATGCGTCCTGACCCGCTCGCGCACGGCGCTGCGCAAGCGCCCGATGGCCGCTACATCTACATCGCCTGCCCCTGGACGCCCAAGGGCGGCGGCATGTACAAGGTGGCTGATTACCTGATCCAGTCGCAGGCCGTAACGCGACCGGCGCAGGCGGCCGAGTTGCGACCGCTGGACACGCGCGGCGACGGCAGCTCGGTGGCATCGCTCTGGGTGCTGACCACGGCGCTGGCCCGGCTGCTGCGCGGGCGCCTGAACGGGCAACTGGCCGGCGTGCATGTGAACATGGCCGAGCGGCTGAGCCTGTTCAGGAAATGCAGCGTGATCATGGCCAGCCGGGCGCTGGGCCTGCCGGTGGTGCTGCATCTGCACGCGGCGCAGCTGCACCACTTTTACCGGCGCCTGCCGGGCGGCTTGCAGGCGCTGACGCGCTGGAGCTTTTCGCTGGCCGACGGCTGCGTGGTGCTGGGCGCGGCGAGCCGGCGCTTCGTGTGCGAAGAACTCGGCGTGCCGCCCGAGCGCGTGGAGATTTTGATCAACGGCGTGCCCGAACCGGGCCTGGCCAGGCGCCTGCCCGACGACAGCGGCCAGGGGCTGCGGCAGCTGCTGTTTGTGGGGAATTTGTCCGAACGAAAAGGCGTGTCTGACCTGTTGCAAGCCGTGGCCCGGCCGGACTTTGACAGCCGCCGTGTGCAGCTCACGCTGGCCGGCGGCGGCAACATCGCCGGCTACCAGGCCCAGGCCCGGGCGCTGGGCATTGACGGCTGGGTGCGCTTTGCCGGCTGGTCTGACCAGGCGCAGGTGGCGCAGCTGATGGCGCGCGCCGACTTGCTGGTGCTGCCTTCTTATGACGAGGGCTTGCCCTTGGTGATTCTGGAGGCGCTGGCCCAAGGCGTGGCGGTGGTTTGCACGCCGGTCGGGGAAATCGGCTCGACGCTGACCGACGGCGAGCATGCCTGCTTTGTGCAGCCTGGCGATGTGGCCGGCCTGGCCCGGGCGCTGCAAGCCCTGCTGGAAGCGCCGCAGCAAAGACAAAAACTGGAACGGCAGGGTCAAGCCCTGTACCGGGCGCAGTTTTCCATGCCCCGGTTTTTTGCCGGGCTGGCACGCATTCACCAGCGCCACTTTGGCACGGCGGCCGCGGCACGGACCGCCAGCGAAGCTGCGCCGGCCTCGTCGGGGTCGGAGCCAGCTTCGGCAACAGGGTCAGCCAGGGCACAGGCACCCGCACAGAAAGCGCAGCATGATTGAACACGCGGACAACATCGGGATGGGCGCGGTGCTGCGCGCCGACGTGTGCGTGATCGGCGCCGGGCCGGCCGGCATTGCGCTGACGCTGGCGCTGGCCGAACGCGGCGTGTCCGTGCTGCTGCTGGAGTCGGGCGAGCGGGAAGCCGACGCCGCCACGCAAGCACTCTACGCGGGCGAGCTGGCCAACGCGCAACTGCACAGTCCGCCAGACACCTACCGGCAGCGCCGGCTGGGCGGCTCCTCGGCGATCTGGGGCGGACGCTGCATGCCTTTTGATGTGCAGGATTTTGAAACCCGCGCACAGGTGCCGCACAGCGGCTGGCCCTTGTCCTACGAGGATCTGCTGCCCTACTACCCGGCGGCCAATGCGTTGGCCGAGGCCGGCCGCTTCAGCTACGACGCGCGGCAGGCGCTGGGCGAGCAGGTCGCACCGATGATTGCCGGCTTTGACAGCCCGAGCGTGTCCACCGAGGGGCTGGAACGCTTTTCCTGCCCCACGCATTTTGGCCAGCGCTACGCCGGCCGCCTGCAAAACGCCACCGGCGTGCGGCTGCTGCTGGGCGCCAACGTCACGGCACTGCATTTGCAGGCTGACGGCCAGCGGCTGGCCAGCGTCACGGTGCGCAGCCTCAAGGGCCGACAGTTCGAGGTGGCGGCGCGCAGCACGGTGCTGGCCTCGGGCGGGCTAGAGACGGCGCGCCTGCTGCTGGCGTCGCAAGGCCGCACGCCGGCCGGTGTGGGCAACGCGCATGACGTGGTGGGGCGCTATTACATGTGCCACATTGCCGGCCAGGTGGGCTCGCTGCGCGTGAGCGGCTCGCCCCGGCAGGTGCGCCACGGCTACGAAGTCTCGCCCGAAGGCATTTACTGCCGGCGCCGGTTGCAGGTGGTGGCCAGTGAGCAGCGCCGGCTGGGCCTGGCCAATGCGGTGGCGCGCCTGCACTTTGCGCGCATCACCGACCCGGCGCACCGAAGCGGCGTGCTGTCGGGCCTGTTTTTGTCGCGCCGGCTGATCAGCTACGAATACAGCCGTCGCCTGCAAGGCGGCCAGACCACGCTGGCCAGCTACGCCCGGCATGTGCTGAACATCGCCAGCGACCCGCTGGACACGGCCGGCTTTCTGGGCCACTGGCTGCTCAAGCGCACGCTGGCCGAGCGCAAATTTCCCTCGGTGATCTTGCGCAACCGCAGCAACCTGTTCAGTCTGGAGGTGCACGGTGAGCAACTGCCGCAAGCGCAAAGCCGGGTCACGCTGAGCGATCGCCGCGACGCCCTGGGCATGCCGCAATTGCACGTGGACTGGCGCTACGCGCAGGCCGACATCGAGTCGGTGCGCGGCACGCTCGATGTGCTGGCGCTGGCCTTTGAGGCCAGTGGCGTGGCCCGCTTTGACTACCAGCGCGAGACGCTGGAAGAAGATCTGATGCGCTTTGGCGCCTATGGCGGCCACCATCTGGGCACGGCCCGCATGGGCAGCGACCCGCGCACCAGCGTGGTCAATGCCGACTGCCAGCTGCATTCGGTGCGCAATTTGTTTGTCGCCGGCAGCGCCGTGTTTCCAACCTCCAGCCAGGCCAACCCGACGCTGACGCTGATCGCGCTGTCGCTGCGGCTGGCCGACACGCTGGCCACCCGGCTGGCGCGCCCGCCGCCGCTGCAGCTGCACGCGCTGGCCGAGGCGGCATGAACCCGCCGATGGCCCGCTGACACAAGCACAAGCAGGCACACAAGCAGG
>CAJAOB010000476.1 GCA_903941205.1 uncultured Burkholderiales bacterium
TCGGCTCTTTTGCAGACGAGCACTCCACCTTGTAATGGCGCAATTCGATGTTCATCGCAACAAGGGGGCCTTGCGCGACGCCATTCCTTTTGTCGTCATTGTTCAATCAGGGCAATTTGACCGCTACTGCAGACGACTGGTTGCTCCCTTGGTGCGTCAGACACTGCTTCCCCGGGACACGCCGACCGTGGGCGCCAGGATGAACCCCGCCTTTGTTGTCGATGGTGTTCGCGTTGTGCTGCATCCACTGGCCACGGTTTCGGTGGCGGTCGATCAATTGGGCGAGTTGGTCGGGTCACTGACCCAAGAGGCGCAAATCATCGCCGACGCACTGTACGAACTACTAACCCGATCCTGGGGTTAGCCCAGAGGCAAGCTGATCCGCGATCGCAAGATAACGGGCCAGTAAGTAAGGAAGCTGCCGCCGGTCTAGGCGGCTGGCAGGCTCATCTCAGGGCCGTCGTAGCTGGCTCGCGGTTGCAGGCCGCCACTGAGCAAGGCCAGGCGGAAATGCTCGACACGCGCCAGGGCCGCGGCACTGGCGCGCGGTGCCACCGCCAGCCCCACCTGCGCGGGCGCTTCCAGGCCGATGGCGCGCACGGCGCCGCAGCACAGGCGGTCGGCCAGCCAGTCTTGTACGGCCAGCTCGATGCAGTAACCCGAGTCGGCCAGCGCCGAGGCGATGAACACGTCGGGTTCGCGCTCGGTCCAGTCGAGCACATTGCCGATCTGTTGCACCCCGCGTTCGCGGCAAGCGCGAATCGCGCCGGGGCGCCCGCCGTCGATCATGGCAAACAGCAGGTCGGCACCGGCGTCGGCCTGCGCGCTGACCACGCGGTAGGCCAGCGCCTCGTCATGCTGGTTGCCGCAAAACAGCGTGAGCAAACGCACCGCCGGGTCTTGTTGCTGCACGCCGTCGGCAAATGCTGCCCTGCCTTTGAGCCCCGGCAACACGCGCTCGCCCGACATGTGCGCGACCACTCCGGTGCGCGTGGTGGCCGCGGCCAGCACGCCGGCCAGAAAGGCCGAATGCTCTTGCAGCACTTCATAGCAAGCCACGTTGGGCGCCAGAAAGTGGCCCTGCGTGATGGCAAAAGACTGCGCCGGAAATTCATGGGCGACAGCGGCCACCGGCGCATCGCCCTGACCGCCATGGGCCACGATCAGGCCGTAGCCACGGCGCGCCAGTTCGCGCAAAAAATCAGCCCGGTCGGCCGGCGGCTCGCACCAGTGAACGTCGATGGCCGCACCCAAGGCGCGCGCCCGTTCGGCGCCCGCCAGTCCGGCCTGGTTGAAACCGCCATGGCCACGCGGGCCAAACAGCACAAGCGCAGCAGAAGCAGCAGCGGCCTTCAATTGAGTTTGGCTCCGGAGGCCTTGACGGCCGGTGCCCAGGCCGTCACCTGGTTGGTGACGAAGGCGGTGAACTCGGCCGGGCTCATGGCCTGGGGCGCGGTGCCCAGGTCGTCCAGCCGGCGCAGCACATCGGGCCGTTTGATGATCTCGGCCATGGCGGCATGGACCTTGTCCACCACTTCACGCGGCACGCCGGCTGGCGCCGAAATACCCAGGAAGTTCTCGGCCACCAGGTTGGGGAAACCGGCTTCAATCACGGTGGGCAATTCCGGCACGTTCGACATGCGCGTGCGCGAGGTGACCGCCAGCAGGCGCAACTGGCCGCTCTTCATGTAGGGAATGTTTTGCAGCAGGCTGTCGACCGCCACCTTGATGGTGCCGCCTAGCAGGTCGTTGTGCATCGGGCCCGAGCCCCTGTAGGGAACGTGCAGCAACTGCGTGCCGGTGTTGTTCTTGTAGATCTCGCCAACGATGTGGCCGATGGAGCCAACGCCGCCGCTGCCGAAAGGCACTTGCCCGGGCTGCGCCTTGAGCCAGGCGGTGAATTCGGCCATGGTCTTGACCGGCACCGAGCTGTGCACCGCAAACACATTGGGCACCGAGCCGATGTAGAAAATATGGGTAAAGCTCTTGACCGGGTCGTAGCTCATCTTGTCGAGCATGAAGGGCGAAATGCTGATCGGCGCGGTGTTCGACATCATCAGGGTGTAGCCGTCAGGCGCGGCGTCAGCCACCGCCTTGGCGCCGATGGTGGCGCCGGCACCGGGCCGGTTGTCGATGATGACGGGCTGGCCGAGCTTTTCAGCCAGCATGGGGGCGAGTACACGCGCCACGATGTCTGACGAGCCGCCGGGCGGAAAGGTGACCACCAGCTTGATCGGCTGGCGCGGCCAGGACTGCGCCAGCGCCTGGGGTGAAAAGGCCGCGGCAAGCAGCAGGGCGGCCGTTGCGGCCAGGGTGTGACGACGTTGAAACATGATGATTTCCTCTGCAAAAAATTCTAGCTAGACCTCAGACGCTCAAGCACTTGACGTGCGCAACTCGTTTGCGTTTTAACCGCTTTTGTCTGGCTGGGCGCCAAGTTGCCGCGCCAGATGCACCTGGTGCAACGTGATCTTGCGTACCTCGGCCTGGCTGGCCTGGATGTGGGCGCGCAGCAGCATGGCGGCCTGGTCGCCGCGCTTGCGCTGGATGGCACGCAAAATTTTGCCGTGCTCTTCATAGGTGGCGGCAATGCGCGGCTGCTGCGTGAAGTCAAGCCGGCGGATCACGCGGATGCGCTCGGTCACGTCACGGTGAACGCGGGCAATTTCTGCGTTGCCCGCCGCCTCCACCAGCGCGCAATGAAAGGCTTCGTCCCACTCAGCCACCTGGCGCATGTCGGTGCTGCGCTGCTCGGCGCCCACCAGCCAGATCGCCGCCAGATCGCCGAGCTTGGCGGCATTGACCTTGAGCGAGTCCTCGCACAGCCTGTGAACCGCCGTGGTTTCCAGCACCATGCGCAGGTCGTAGAGCTCTTCGAACTGGTTGAAGTCAAAGGGCAGCACGCGCCAGCCGCTGCGAAACAGCACTTCGACAAAACCCTCTTGCTGCAACTTGAACAGCGCCTGACGCACCGGCGTGCGCGACACGCCCAGGCGCTCGCTGATCTCGGTCTCCGTGAAGCGGTCACCGGACACCAGGCGGAATTCGGCGATGTCGCGCTTGAGCTGCGTGTAGACCGCGTCGGCACGGCTGCGAAAAGCGGCCGGGTCCGCCGCGGGCGCTAGCGGAGATAACGCGGACAAAGGCGACACAGGATTCACGGGCGCCACGAACGACCTCGGCGGCAAGCCAGCGGCGGTGGTGGTGGTGGGGGCTGGCGAAGGGGATGCAGCGCGGGTGACATTCACAGACATCTTCCTAGGAGCGCTCAAGCTCGGCCAGCAGGTCGGCGCTGGCGCCGGTCCAGCCGACGATGCCGCCTTGCGCCCGGACCATCGCCAATGTGGCGACCTTGAACTCGGGGAAA
>CAJAOB010000477.1 GCA_903941205.1 uncultured Burkholderiales bacterium
ATACAGACGCTCGCGCATTTCTCCGGCCGCGCGCTTGGTGAACGTGATGGCCAAAATCTCATGCGGTTGCAGACTGCCTTCGGGGCCGGCTTTTTCAGCGTCTTCGAGCAAGGCGCGCACCATGCGCGACACCAGCATCCAGGTTTTGCCAGCACCGGCGCAAGCCTCGACCGCGACACTGCGCCGCGGGTCGCAGGCCACCGCGTAAAACGCCTCGGCCGTGACCTGCGCACCATTGCACTCGTAAGCGGCTAGCTGCGTCATGCGGCCACCCGGAAGTCGCGGCGACACAGGCCGCGCGCGTCGCAATAAGCGCAGGCCTTGCCCTCGCCAATGGCCGGCAATGGCGCACCAGCTGCGATTCGCCCCATGTCGGTTTGGATACTGTCAATGAGCTGGTCGCGCAAGTTCACGATGTCCTCTTGGGGATAACTTCGGGTCGGGTCTCTTTCACCGAGGTTCACATAAGCGGCAGCGAGTTCATCGTCGCTGAGCAGCGCGGCATAAAACGGCAGCTGCGTGTCTTCCTGCGGGTCGCTGATGCGCTCGGCCGTGATGCTGCGCGACTCGGTCTTGTAATCCATGACCAGCGCCTTCCCGTCAGGCAGGCGGTCAATCCGGTCGATCTTGCCGATCAGAGTGAGCTCGCCCAGCGGCATCTCTTTCCACTGCTCGGCCTCGGCAAATCGGGCGCCTGCGGCTTCGTGGTCCGCCAGCCATTCGAGATAGCCCTCACGCACCCGCGGCCAGGCAGCCGCAAAAGGCAGGAACTCGCTCTCGCTCAGGCCCAGTTCGCGCGTGGCGCGCTCGGCCGCCTGGTCGATCAGCCGCACCCGCTCGGGCAGATCAGGCGTCGGCGTCGCCTGCAGCGCGTCATGAAAATGGCTCAGCAGGCTGTGCAGCCAATTGCCAAAGTCTCGCTTGCCAAGCTCACCCTCGAGCTCGTCGACGGGCTGCAGCTTGAGCTGCCTCAGAGCGAAATACCGATACGGACAGCGCCGCAAGTCCTCATACGCACTGGCCGAGAGCCGCGCCACCGGCAAGGCCTGACCGCTCGGCGATGGTGTAGGTGTCGGCCGGGCCTCGAGCGCGCGCAACTGGCGAGGGTCTGCGGACAGGGCCGCGTCGGGCGACAGCAGCAGCGCCTGCACAAAACCGCTGGGCATGATCCGCTCGCCGCTTTCACTAGCGCGCCAAAGCACGTCAAGCGGATCAAACGCGAGGCAATAAGTCCAGGCTGTTTGCGCGGCTTCAGCCAGGGTCGCACGTGAGGGCAATCCCAGCAAGAGGCGCTGGGCCGGCGTCCACTGGCCGGGCGGCTCGGGCGAGACCGGCAGGCGCACCTCGTCAGCGCCGGGAAAGACCACGGCCTGCATCGCTCGCCCGAGCAGCTGACTGAGCGGCAAGATCACCACCTGCGCCAGGTCAGGGTGTTCGGGCGTGAAACTGGCCGCTTCCAGCACCTGGTTGACCCAGGCCATGAACTCGCGCGGGCTCATGCGAGCGCCAAAATTTTCAAACTCGGTTTCCTGCCCCTCGCGCAAGCGCAAGGCATCCATCACCGCCTGACCCGCGGTGTCGCCGAGCAAGGCTTCCCATTGGCGGGCACTTTGAAGCACGCCGCGCAGGGCACGCAGCCACAGCGCCAGCGACTTGCCGCCTTGCAAAGGCGCCAGCAGCTGCGCGGCCTGCTCCACCAGAGCGAAGGCCGCCGTCTGGGCAGGGCCGATCGAGCGCCAATGGCGCAAGCCGGCTCGCCTGAGTTCGGTTTCAGCGGCGGTCACGGCGGCGCTGTCCAAGGCTGGAGCGTTCTTCAACCAGTCGAGCACCACATCGCTCGAGGCATCCCAGGCCGATGCTCGCAACACATTCATGAGCCCGGCCGCCGCCCGCGTGGTGGACAGCTTCCAGCCCGTTTCATCACGCACCGCCACACCCAGATTGGCCAGCATGGCCCGCACGCGGCGCGTCAGCACGCGGTCTTGCGCCACCAGCGCCACCGGCTGACAGCCCTGACCGAGCCGGGCCAGCACGCAGGCGGCCGCACGCTGCGCCTCATCCTCGGCGTCGCTCGCCTCGTGCA
>CAJAOB010000478.1 GCA_903941205.1 uncultured Burkholderiales bacterium
CCGAGGCGCTGCGCCAGGCTTATGCCGACGGCATTGCCTGGGGCGACGCCAAGCAAATGCTCTTTGAGCGCATTGACCGCGAAGTCGCGCCCATGCGCGAGCACTACGAAGCGCTGATCGAGGACCCCGGCAAGATCGAAGACATCTTGCAGGCTGGTGCCGTCAAGGCGCGCCGCCTGGCCACGCCTTTCATGGCGAGCTTGCGCCAGAGCGTGGGCCTGCGCAATTTGCGCAGCAGCGTGCAAGCCACTTCAGGCAAGAGCGCCAAGGCAGCCCTGCCCGTGCTCAAGCAATACCGCGAAAAAGACGGCCTGTTTTATTTCAAGCTGGTGGACCCGCGCGGGCGCTTGCTGCTGCAAAGCCTGAGCTTTGAATCGCCGCGTGAAGCCGCCCAGGCGATTGGGCAGCTGCAGACTGAGGGCGAGACAGCCCTGGCGGCGCTGGCCGGCAAACTGAGCCCGGTCGATGGCGTGAGCCAAAGCGACGTGGTTCAAGCGCTGGCTCAGTTGGCCTGAACCGGCGGGGGAGCGCCAATGGGCGCGTAAGGCGCTCTTGAAAAGTTCTTGAAAACTACTTGGAAAGTTCTTGAAGCGTCCGCCAATGCGCTTTCACAAGCCACCCCTTTGAGCAAGTCGCTCAGCCCCGCCGCCCGGCAACGGTGGCCCTGATCAGCCCGCAAAAATAGTTTCTGGCAGGCCGCGTATGCCCGGCATCCGGATGGCGAAGAGCGAGCCCGATTGCGGCGCCGCGGCGAGCGCTTCGACGTTCAAACGCACGGACGCGCTTGTCACGTAGAGCGTGTCCAGGCTCTCCCCGCCAAAGCAGCAACTGGTCGGTCGCGGCACCGGCATCTTGATGCGCAGCATCTCCTGCCCGTCAGGCGAAAACCGCGAGATGCGCCACGCATCCCAGACGGCCACCCACAGGCAGCCGTCCTGATCGACGGTCAGGCCGTCCGGTGTTCCGTCACTGTCGTCCAGCGCGATCAAGCTGCGGCGATTGGCTATTGCACCGGAGTGCAGGTCGAAGTCATAGACATAGATGGTGCGGCGCATCGAGTCGGTGAAATACATCTGTTTGTTGTCCGGGCTCCAGCCCAGGCCATTGGCGACGGTGAAACCTGTGTCCATTTTTTTCCAGGAACCATCACCGTCCACCCGAAAGAGGTTGCCCCGGTTGGCGGCGGTGGCCATGTCCAGGCTGCCGATCCAGAGCCGGCCCATGCGATCACACTTTCCGTCGTTGTAGCGATTGCCCGGCCGCTCCGATTCCGGATGGCATATCGGCGTGATCCGCTTGCTGTCAGGATCAAAGGTCACCAAGCCGCCGGGTGTCGCCAGCAGCAGCCCGCCGGTCGCCTTCGGAATGGCCACACTGACCATCGAGCCGAGCTTGACCTCCGTGTCCAGCCCCTTGACGGTGTCAAAGCAGTGCACAGCCGGCGTGAGGATATCGACCCAGTACAGCGCGCCGTCGCGGGGCGACCACATCGGCCCCTCGCCCAGCAGCGAGCGTGTCTCGCTGACACACTCAACTTCAAAATTGACTCCCTCCGCGGGCACGTCCCGAGGCTGGATGGACATGAACTGGCCGCCTGCGTTGTGCGAGATGCTGCGCGCCGATCCGATCAGGGTCGCCGAGAGGCTGTGCGCCTGGGCCAGGTTCACGCGCTGGGGGTGGGCGCTGATGCAAACCGCACCAACCGGCCGGCCTTCAATGTCAAAAATGGGCGCGCCCACAGACATGCTGCCGGGCGCGCATTCTTCGCTTTCCAGCGCATAGCCGCGCGCGCGCGTCAGGTCAAACTCGCTGCGCAAGGCAGCCATGTCGGTCAGCGTGCGGGGGGTGAGCGCGGCCAGTGGCTGCTCCCCAAGCAGCGCCAGCTGGCGCACCGGGTCCAGGTAAGCCAGGATCACCTTGCCAGCGGCGCTGGCATGCAAAGGCAGACGCAGGCCGACCTTGGACGCTGGCAGCGTGTCACGGCCACCCTCTTCAGAGGCGAGAAGCACGACCGTGTCGCCATCGAGTACCGCCAGGTGCACGGTTTCGCCGACGGCATTGCGCAGCTTGACCATTTCGTCCTGCGCGGCCAGCCGCAGATCAAAATCGCTCCAGACTTCGTGCGCCAGCTCCAGAAGACGAAAGCCCAGGCGGTAGGTCTTGGTGTAGGGGTCGTGGCGCAGCAGTCCCTCCCGCATCAAGGTTGAAAGGATGCGGTGCAAGGTGGCCTTGGGCAAACCACTGTGGCGCAGCAGTTCCGTGAAAGTCATTGCAGCCTTGGCGCCGGAGACGATGTTGAGCAAGGACATCGCTTTTTCGAGAACCCCGGCGCCGGGCTGAGCCTCGCTGGCGGCGGAAGCGATTGACTTCTGTGTGAGTTCCACTGAAAGAAACCTATTCGTGAGTTTTCGGGCTTGTCCGCGATAGCGCTGATTTTGCATCCAAAAAATAAGCGATAAAGCGCCTTAAGCTCGATCAAGATTCAGGGTAAGCCCCAATGGATGGAACTTTCTTCAGGAACAAAAATCAGACCACCTGCCAAGTTCCAATGAATGGAACAAAAAGAAGGACTTTTATGTTGAACCGCCGACAATTTTCCAGTTCTCTGGCCGCTGTATCCGTTTTGGGCAGTGGCGCACTTCACGCTCAAGCCCGCAGCCTGACCTTCGTCGGATGGTCCCACGACGAGGCTGCCAGCAAGCCCACGCTGACGGCCATGTTTGAGGCTTATCGCAAGGCCAACGGCGACGTCAAACTCGAGGTCATTGGTTTTCCTTGGGGTCAAATGCAGCAAAACATCCTGTTGCGCTCGCGTTCGGGCCAGGCGCTGGACGTGGTGCAACTGGCCGAGCGCTGGCTGCCGCAGTTCGGATCCACCGGGAAAATGGTTGATCTCAACGATGTTTACGGCAAGGCGCAACTGCAAAAGCTCATTAATCCCGGCGTGCTCAAACTCGGCGAATACCGCGGCAAGCAACTGGGCCTGCCCTGGACGGCCGGATCGATCGGCATGGTCGCCAATGCCAAGGTTCTCAAAGACGCCGGCATCGCCCGCCCGCCCCAGACAGTCGATGCCTTTGTCGAAGCGCTCAAGGCCATCAAGCGGACTCAGCCGCAGAGCGTGCCTTATGCGATGACCACCAAGAACAACAACTCCCTGAGCCCGGACTTTCAGGTCTGGCTCTGGACGTTTGGCGGCCAGTTGTTTGACGACAAGGGCAAGGTTCTGGTGAACAGCCCGGCCGGTGTGCGCGCGCTCGCCTTCATGGCCGATCTGGTCAAGGACGGCCTGGCCGCTAAAGACATTGACCGCCCCGACGCGCGCCGCATGTACGCCCAACACCAGACCGGCTTCTACCAGGACGCCCCCCTGGCCCGCGGCTTTGCGCGCAACAACTCCGGCAAAGGGGTCGAATTTGACGCCAATGTCATGGCCATGGCGACCCCGGTGCTCAAGGCGGGCGATGCACCGCAGTCTTTTGCCTGGGGGCACTTGCTGAGCATGTTTGGCGATGGCAGGACCGCGCCAAACACACAGTCTGCACAGGCGCGGCTGACCAGCCACCTGGCGCTCAACGACGCCAACCAGTTGCAGTACTTCAAGGACCAGGGCCTGTTCCCGGTGACCAACACGGCGCTGGCACAGATCAGCACCGACCCTTACGTCACGGCATGGACCAAAGCAGCCAACACGGCCG
>CAJAOB010000479.1 GCA_903941205.1 uncultured Burkholderiales bacterium
AGGATGACGGGCAAAGGCTGCGTGCGCAGACGTATGACGGTAAAAGGCGTGGTGCGTATGAGATGTTGTCGGGAAAAAGACACCGTCATTCCTGCGAAGGCAGGAATCCATCCCCGACGGCGAACAATGCGGACCTGAAGATGGATCCCCGCGGTCGCGAGGATGACGGGCAAAGGCTGCGTGCGCAGACGTATGGCGGGAAAAGGCGTGGTGCACAGAGGTATAACTGAAATAGACACCGTCATTCCTGCACAAGCAGGAATCCATCCCCAGCTGCGGCGCACTCATGCGATCATTTTTGGAGAGCATTAACCATGGCGACCAATCTCGACGGACAACTGGTGGTGGCGATTTCATCGCGCGCACTCTTTGACTTTGAAGAGGAAAACCGCGTGTTTGAAGAAGGCATGGCCAGCGAGCCGCTGGCAAGCAGCAAGCGCGATGCGGCCTACATGCAGTTGCAGCTTGCGCGTCTGGACGTTCCCGCCAAGCCGGGCGTGGCTTTTTCTCTGGTCAAAAAGCTCTTGGCTTTCAACGATGTGCCTGCGGTGGCGGATGAAACATCAAGCTCCGACAAGCCGCCCCAGCGCGTCGAGGTGGTGATCCTGTCGCGCAACGACCCGGTTTCGGGCATGCGGGTTTTTCGCTCGGCGCAGCATTACGGCCTGAACATCCAGCGCGGCACCTTCAACCGCGGCGAGCCGCCCTGGCGCTACCTCAAGCCTTTGCATGCCAATCTTTTCCTGTCCACGCACCTGAGCGATGTGCGCGCGGCACTCGACGCCGGCGTGCCAGCCGCGCAGGTGTATCCGCATTCGGCCCTGGCGAGCGATGCGCATCCGCATGAAGTGCGCATTGCCTTTGACGGTGACGCCGTGCTCTTTAGTGACGAGGCAGAGCGCGTGTTCCAGTCGCACGGCCTCAATGCGTTTCAGCAGCATGAGCGCGACAACGCCGCGCAGCCCTTGCTGGCCGGCCCGTTCAAGCCCCTGCTTGAGGCGCTGCACCGGCTGCAACAAGCCGGCACCTCGCGCATGCGCATCCGCACTGCGCTGGTCACGGCGCGCAGTGCCCCGGCGCATGAGCGGGCCATTCGCACGCTGATGGACTGGAACATCGAAGTGGATGAAGCGATGTTTCTGGGCGGTCTGGCCAAGGGGGAATTTCTGCGCGAGTTCGAGCCTGATTTTTTCTTTGACGACCAGACGGGTCATGTGAATTCAGCGGCCATGCACGTGCCTTCGGGGCATGTGGCCAGCGGCGTGTCGAACCCGCTGCCCTGAAGGTCGCGCACCTAGCCGCGCCGGAAGTCGTGGTACCTGCGGGCCCAGGCCAGCAGGCGCTCCGGCTGATGGGCGCGCTTCCATGCGCCGGCCGCGTATTTGTTGGCCTCGCCCAGGGTCGGGTAGCTGTGGATGGTGCCCAGAATCTTGTTCAGACCCAGGCCGTGCTTCATGGCCAGCACGTATTCGGCCAGCAACTCGCCGGCCTGGCTGCCCACCAGGGTCACGCCCAGCAGCCTGTCTTTGCCGGGTACCGTCAGCACTTTGACAAAGCCCCGTGTTTCGCCGTCGGCGATGGCGCGGTCCAGATCGCTGAGGTCGTAACGCGTGACTTCAAAGGCGATGTTTTGTGCCCTGGCTTCCTGCTCGTTCAGGCCGACGCATGCGAGCTCGGGGTCGATAAACGTCACCCGGGGAATCACGCGGTAATCGACCTTGAATTTCTTGAAGCCGCCGAACAGCGCATTGACTGCGGCGTACCAGGCCTGGTGCGCGGCCACATGTGTGAGCTGGTACGGGCCGGCAACATCACCGACCGCGTAGATGTTGGGGTAAATTGTCGCCAGGAACTCGTTGGTTTCCACGGTTTTTTCAGTGGGTATGCCCAGCTCTTCCAGACCGTAGCCGGTCAGGCGTGCCCGGCGGCCGACGGCGCAGATCAGCTCGTCAAAGCCGATGCGACTTTCTTGCCCGCCGTGCCGCACGAACAGCGTTTTGCCGCCGGCGTCAGCCTCGCAGCGCAGGGCCTGGTGGGCTGTCAGCACCGTCACGCCGTCGGCTTGCAACGCCGCTTGCGCAAGCGCCGAAACTTCTTCGTCTTCGCGCGGCAGGAGGCGCGGCCCCATTTCGACTTGCGTCACCTGAGAGCCCAGGCGCGCAAAACTTTGCGCCAGTTCGCAGCCCACCGGCCCGCCGCCCAGCACCAGCAGTCGGCGCGGCGCGGCGTCGAGTTGCGCAAAGCGCGCCCACAGGCTGTCGCTGGTGACAAAGCCGGCTTCGGCCAGTCCGGGCAGATCGGGCACGACCGGCCGGGCCCCAGCGGCGATCACGATGCTGCGTGTGGTGAGGGTTTGTATGCCGCCGTCATTGAGCACGATTTCAACCGTCCAAGGGTTGACGATGCGGGCATGGCCTGGCAGCACGTGCACCCCGAGCGCGGTGTAGCGCTCGACGCTGTCGTGCGGCGCGATCGCGGCAATCACTGCCTCAATGCGCTGCATCACGGCCTTGAAACTGAACTGCGGCGCGACGTCTTGCAAGCCATAGCGCGAGGCATGGCGCATCTGCTGGGCCAGCTTGGCGCTTTTGATCAGCGTCTTGCTGGGCACACAGCCGTAGTTCAGGCAATCGCCGCCCATCTTGTGGGCTTCAACCAGCGTGACGCGGGCCTTGACGGCGGCCGCAATATAGGCCGAGACCAGCCCGCCCGCGCCCGCGCCGATGACGATCAGGTTGCGGTCAAAGCGCCTTGGCCGCTGGCCCTTCCAGCGGGCATACACGCGGCGGCGCCTGAGCGTGTCGAGCAGGCGCTGCGTGACCAGCGGCAGCAAGCCCAGCAGCACAAATGAACCCAGCAGGCCCGGCGACAGTACCGAGCGCAGCGAATCGATCCGGGCCAGTTGGGTGCCGGCGTTCACATAAACCAGCGTGCCCGCCAACATGCCGGCCTGGCTGACCCAGTAAAAAGTCCAGGCCTTCATGCGTGTCAGGCCCATCAGCAAATTGATGGCGAAAAACGGCACCACGGGAATCAGGCGCAGCGAAAAAAGATAAAAGCCGCCCTCGCGCCGGACGCCCTCGTTGATGCGTTCGAGCTGCCCGGCAAAGCGTTGCTCGGTGGCGCTGCGCAAGACGTAGCGTGCGCTCAGCATGGCCAGCGTCGCGCCCACGCTCGAGGCAAAGGACACCAGCAGCGTGCCCCAGAACAGGCCCAGGGCCGCGCCACCGGCCAGTGTCAGCAAGGCCGCGCCGGGCAGTGACAGCGCGGCTACCAGCACATAGACCGCAAAAAATGCCGCGCCAACCAGCACCGGGCTTTGCGCAAACAGGGCTGCGAAAGCTTGCTGACTTTGCTGCAGGTAGGCCAGCGTCGCATAGCGGCCCAGGTCCAGCATCACGAAACTCAGCACCGCGCCCGCCAGCAGGGCCAGCAGCGCCAGTTGTTTTTTATTCATGCATGGACGAGATGGACACAAGAGGGATTGCGGGCAGCAGGCAGGAGCCTCACGCGCTGGCCCTTGCATGGTCCGCGCAATAAGTCAGAAACTTGTCGAGCTCGGCGGTTTTGTCAAACACCGCATCCGCACCCAGCGCCAGAGCGCGCCGGCGAATATCGTCTGTGGCGTAATTTGTCAGCACCACCATCCTTTGACCAGGCTTGCGTTTGGCACAACTGGCCACCACGCCCAGACCGCTGCCTTGCAGCAAGAAAAGGTCGACCACCGCAAGTCGCCACGCGTCGGGATGAGCCAAAAGCCAGCGGGTTGCCTCAGCTTCCGTGCTGGCCACACCAGCCACCTCAGCCTGGGCGAACTCCTTGAGCAGGCGAGCGATGCTGTCGCGCAGGGCTTCGTTGTCTTCGACCAGGTAAATCATGTCAGTTCCAGGGAGCCCACGGGAACGCGGGCCGGTCGGTGCAGGCCATGCTGCCATGGGCAGTAAGAAGCGGACTTTAGCATCCTCAAGCTTGAGCATGGCCAGGCGTGTTTACCTGGCTTGCCAGCGTCGGTGAGTGCTTGAAGGCGCATGATGCGCTAGGGGCAGCGGGTAAATCCGACCTTGTCCTACAGTTTGCAAGGCAAGGCTGATCCATAGTCGAGAGCTTCTCATTTATGCAAGTTCCTTCCACATCGACTTTTCAGGCGCAGCCCGCGGCAGACGAGCTCGCGCAGGTGGAAGCGGCCCGGTATGCACTGATGCGGCGACTGGCTCCCACCATACGCCATCACCTGATCGGCGAGTTTCAACCGCTCGGCATGATCACCGCGCTGATGGACAGGCGCTTGCAGGCCAGTGCCCCGAATATTTCCAGCCTGCGCGAGAACAGCAGCTCGCTCGGCCAGATGTCCCGCTCGGCGGCGGAGTCTTGCATGAAGCTGATGACCTGGTTTGCACCCAAGGAAAGCGCCATGACCCGTCTGGACGTGGGCGTGCTGGACTGCCTGAGCGTGCTGACGACCGATTTTCGTTTCCGCGGTCTGGTCATCGTCAACGAGGTCAAGGACATGCCGATGATGCTGTCCCGCACCGCCCTGCGCAGCGTGCTGCCTGCGGCGCTGATTGCCTTGAGTGATGAGCAGCCCGCTGCGGCAGATTTGCGCCTGCAAGCCCGCAAACTCGGCAACGATGTCGAGCTGTCCATCGTCCGCATTCCGGCCGACCGGCCCGCCGACAACAGCCCGACCGGCGATTACCGCAGACTGAACTGGCGGGATGTCGAGGCACTGGCGCGGGCCGAAGCGGTGGGTTTGTCCCATGCTGCCGACAACGTGCGGCTGATCTTCACCAGCGCAGCGGCCTCTGTGGCATCGGTGCCTTGATGCGGACCTATTTCAGCGGAATCGGCTGGCTGCGTTCAACCGCCACGGCGGTCACGCTGTTCATCGGGGAGCCCTCGATCAGGCGATCCGAGTAGGTCAGGTAAACCAGGGTGTTGCGCGTCTTGTCGACCATGCGCACGATACGCAGTTTCTTGAACAGGATGGACAAGCGCTCGTTGAACACTTCTTCCTGCTGTCGCAATGGCGCCGCAAAACTGATGGGCCCGACCTGCCGGCAGGCGATCGAGGCTTCGGCCTTGTCTTCTGCCAGTCCCAGCGCGCCTTTGACGCCACCGGTTTTGGCCCGCGAGACGTAGCAGGTCACGCCGTTGACGCGCGGGTCGTCATAGGCTTCCACCACGATCTTGTGGTCCGGACCTATCCATTGGAAAACCGTGTCGACTGCGCCGATTTGCTGGGCCCCTGCGCGGCCGCTCCAGCCCAGCACCAGCACGACGGCGCCAAGCGCGGTCAGCAGACTTCCCCACAGCCATTTTTTCATTTTCAATTTCTCCACCAGACTCCCGACGCAAAGGCAAAAAATTATCCGTCAGGCCGACCATTGTCAGCCACGCAAGGCGAATTCGGAAACGTCGTCACGTCTGGCCGGCGTACGCCGGCAGCCCGGCACGCCGCTCCTAAAATCAAGCGCCCGCGACCGACCGGTGCTGACAAAACCTTCCGCCCTTCATGCACACCACCGCCCTCGTTTTATTTTCCGGTGGACAAGACTCCACCACCTGCCTGGCCCAGGCGCTCAGCCGCTTCGAGCGCGTCGAAACCATCGGCTTTGATTACCGCCAGCGTCACAGCGTCGAGCTTGGGGCGCGGCAGGTGGTGCTTGAACAAGTTCGCACGCAGTTTCCCCAATGGGCCGGGCGCCTGGGCGAAGACCATCTGCTCGATCTTGCGGTGCTCGGGCAGGTCAGTGACACCTCGCTCACACGCGACACCGCCTTCAAAATGGAGAGCTCTGGCTTGCCCAACACCTTTGTGCCGGGCCGCAACCTGCTGTTCCTGACGCTGGCTGCGGCGCTGGCTTACCGGCGCGGGCTTGAAGTGATGGTCACCGGTGTTTGCGAGACCGATTTCTCGGGTTATCCCGATTGCCGCGATGACACCATGAAAGCCATGCAGCTGGCCTTGTCGCTGGGCATGGACAAACGCTTTCTGATCGACACACCATTGATGTGGATAGACAAGGCCGCCACCTGGCGTCTGGCGCATTCGCTGGGCGGCGACAAGCTGGTCTCACTCATCATCGAGCACACGCACACCTGCTATTTGGGTGACCGCAAGCATCGGCATGCCTGGGGCTACGGTTGCGGCACCTGTCCGGCTTGCGAGTTACGGGCGCGAGGCTACGCCGGCTTTCTCCAGCCTGCGCCGTAAGCCCCAAAGCGCCTCTGGCGCAAGCGCCGGCAGGAACCTGGTCTGCTGCGCTGCAAGCCGGTCGGCCCGGTCGGAGCCACCGACTCTGCGGCTGGCGGGGCGCTCCAGCCCAGGCCATCTGCCCCCGCCCGCCCAGCACCCTCTGCCGGACAAGCCCGATCGCGATGCTTTGCGGCTTGCTATGCTCTTTGCATGGCTAATTTACTGATCGTGGAAGACGACGACTTGTTGCGGGATGCGCTGGTCGCGCAGTTGCAGCAAGCCGGTCACCACACGGCCAGCGCGGCCGACGGGCTGGCCGCGCGCGGGCAACTGGAGAACGCCCGCTTTGACGGCGTGATCCTCGATCTGGGCCTGCCGCTGCTCAGCGGCATGGACCTGCTGCGCTGGATTCGGCAGCGGCTGCTGGCGCTGCCGGTGCTGATCCTGACGGCGCGCGACAGCATCGAGGATCGGGTTCAGGGCCTGAACGCCGGCGCCGACGATTACCTGACCAAACCCTTCATCATGGCTGAATTGCAGGCACGGCTCGAGGCCATGCTGCGGCGCTCGCGCCTGCCGGCCTTTGGTGGCTCGCTGGAGATCCCGGCCGGCGCCAGCCGCTTGCGCGTCGACGCCTTGTTGCCGCGCGCCTGGCTGGACGACGAGGCGATGGAGCTGACGCAGCGCGAGTGGTCGCTGCTGCAGTTGCTGGTGGCCAATGCCGGGCAGGTCGTCAGCCGCGAAGACGTGCTCACCGCATGGCAAAGCGCGCCGGCCGACGGGCAGGGCACGGGCTCGAACGCGCTGGAAGTTTATGTGCACCGACTGCGCCGCAAGCTGGCCGACTCGCGCCTGAGCATTCGCAACGTGCGCGGCCTGGGCTACCTGCTGGAAACCCCGGCTTCATGACCGGCGTGGCGCCAGCAGCCGCACCCGGCTTGTCGCTTAAACGGCAGCTCCTGCTGTGGCTGCTTTTGCCGCAGCTGGTGCTGTGGCTGACCGGCGCCTTGCTGGCTTACCGCATCGCCCTGAATTACGCTGAAAAAGCCATTGACCAGTCGCTGAGCCAGTCGGTGCGCTCGCTGGCGCGTCAAGTCAAGCCGCTGGGCTCGGGCCTGCTGGTGGACTTTCCGCGCGCCGCGCAAGACGTGCTGGAGCAAGACCCGCAAGACCGCGTCGGCTACATGGTGTCGTCGCCGCCGGGTCGCTTTGTGCTGGGCAACGGCCAGTTGCCGCCGCCACCGGCCAGCGCGCAAGCGGCCACCGGCGAGCCGCTGATCTACGACAGCGAACTCGCTGGCAAGCCGGTGCGCGTGGCCCTGCTCGAAGTGGCTTACGGCGAGCCCGAGGCGCCGCAGCGACTGCGCGTGCAGGTCGCCAAGAGCCTGGCGGTGCAACAGCGCATTGCGCGCGAACTCGTGGCCGACATGCTGCTGCCACTGCTGGTGCTCGGCCTGGTGCTGGGCGTGCTGGTGTACGCCGGCATTGGCCGGGGCCTCAAGCCGCTCAAGCGCCTGCAAGCGCAGCTCGGCGACCGCAGCGACCGGCCGGTGGCGGCGCTCTCGCCGATCGAGCTGACCCAGGCACCGCAGGAAGTGCTGGCGCTGGCGGCGGCTGTCAACCAACTGCTGGAGGCGGTGCGCCGCAGCCTGAGCCAGGAAAAGCGCTTCATCAGCGACGCCGCCCACCAGCTGCGCACGCCGCTGGCCGGCCTGATCAGCCAGACCGAGCTGGCGCTGCAAGAAACCGAGCCGGCCGCGCTCAAGCAGCGGCTGGCCAAGGTGCATGCCGGCGCACTGCGCAGCGCGCACCTGGTGCAGCAATTGCTGGCCTTGGCCCGAACCGAAGGCGAGATCAACCGCCAGCCGCTGGACATGGCGGCGCTGGCGCGTGAAGTCGCGCGCGAATGGACGCCGCGCGCGCTGGCAGCCGGCGTCGACCTCGGCTACGAAGGCGCTGACAGCCTGATGCTGCTGGGCGAAAAACTGCTGCTGCGCGAAGCGCTGGCCAACCTGATCGAAAACGCACTGCATTACAGCGGCCACGGCGCCAGCGTGACGCTGCGCGTGCACGCGCAGCCGGGCGAGGTGCTGGTGGAAGTGGAAGACACCGGCCCGGGCCTGCCCGAGGCCGACCGCGCCAAAGTCTTCGAGCGCTTCTGGCGTGCCAGCGAACGCCAGGGTGGCTGCGGTCTGGGCCTGCCCATCGTGGCGGAAATCGCCCGCCAGCACGGCGGTGCGGCAGCGGTGGAAGGCGTGGTGCCGCATGGGCTGCGGGTGCGGATCAACCTTCCGGACCGCCTTACACCGGCGTGATGACTTGAATTCCAGAGAGCCTGAGGCCTAAAGCCGCAGGCCGCTGTCCACATCAAACCAGTTGGCGTGTGCCGCGTCGGCTTTCAGGCCAATGCGGTCGCCGGGCTTGATACGGGTTTGCGGAGAAGTGCGCACCGTGATGTCGCCGGCCGCCGTCCTGACCACCACAAAGGTGTCGGCCCCCGTCGGCTCGACGATGCTGACTTCGCCTCGCCAGGGCGCCTCGTCGGCCAGCGAAAGATGCTCGGGCCTGAAACCCAGCAAGGCGCGGCCCGCGGCCGGACAGACCAGCGGCAGCGCAGCGCCGGGAATTTCAAATTGGGCGGGGGCCGCCTGGCCCGTCAGCAGGTTCATGGTGGGCGAGCCGATGAAGGACGCCACATAGGTGTTGGCCGGCCGGCTGTA
>CAJAOB010000480.1 GCA_903941205.1 uncultured Burkholderiales bacterium
CTGATGTTCGCGCCAATTTCGTTGACGCGGTCGAGGAACTGGGTCAAAAAGGCGTGCAGGCCGGTCGCCAGAATTTCGTCAATGCGCGAGTACTGCAAATCCGCGCGGAGCTTGCCGGCGCGGCGCCGGGTTTCACTGAGCGGATCGCTGGTCACCATGGCCAGATTGCTCATGAGCTCATTGAGGCAACCGAGCAAGGACCGGGGCATGTCGGCCCGCAAGATCAACAGTTCGGCCACGCGCTCGGGCTTGATGACGTCGCGGTAGACCTTGCGGTAAACCTCGAAGCCGGAGACGCTGCGCAGGATTGCGCTCCAGTGGTAGAAGTCGTATTCCTGATCTTTTTCGCTGGCGGCACCCAAAAAGTCGGTCTCCACCGCATGGAACTTCACATCGACCAGACGCGCCGTGTTGTCGGCCCGCTCCAGAAAAGTTCCCATGCGCAGAAAGTGAAAGGCTTCGTCTTGCAGCATGGTGCCCAAAGTCACGCCGCGCGAGAGATGCGAACGGAACTTGACCCATTCGAAAAACTGCGCCGGCTCGCGCTCGAAGTCCCCGTTCCTGAGCATGCGGATGACTTCCAGGTAAGTCTGGTTCTGGGTTTCCCAGACTTCGGTGGTCAGCGAGCCTCGCACGGCACGCGCATTTTCGCGGGCGTTTTGCAGGCACGAGATGATGCTCGAGGGGTTCTGCTCGTCGCGCACCATGAAGTCCATCACTTCGGTCGGATTGATGCTGGCGCTGGCGTATTTAGACGCGTAGGCTGGCTTGAGCTCGCTGATGCTGAGCAAGCCCTGCCAGCCAGCCTGGGCCACGGCAGCCGACTGCGGCAGCAGCGAGGTCTGGTAATTGACGTCGAGCATGCGGGCCGTGTTCTCGGCGCGCTCGGTGTAGCGGGACATCCAGAAAAGATGGTCGGCGGTACGGGAAAGCATGGTCATGCGCCTCCAGCCAAAGTGCTTGCAGCGGCCTGCGCGGGCGCTGCAGTGAAAGATGAAGAAGATGAAGAAGACGAACCAGACGACTGGGACTGCCCCGAAACCGCATTGCTGGCACTTGCCGCCGTTGCGCCTTCGAGAATCCAGGTGTCCTTGGTGCCGCCGCCTTGCGAGGAGTTGACCACCAGCGAGCCGTCTTTCAGGGCCACGCGGGTCAAGCCGCCGGGCACCATTTGCACCTCCTTGCCGCTGAGCACAAAAGGCCGCAGGTCAATATGGCGCGGCGCCACGCCGCTTTCGACGTAGGTCGGGCAGGTCGACAGGCTCAGTGTGGGCTGGGCGATGTAGCCAGCCGGGTTGGCCAGCAGCGCGCGGCGGAAATCTTCAATTTCAGCGGTGCTTGAAGCCGGCCCGACCAGCATGCCGTAACCGCCCGCGCCATGAACCTCCTTGACCACCAGGTCCTTGAGGTTGGCCAGCGTGTATTTCAGGTCATCGGGGTTGCGGCACATGTAGGTCGGCACGTTTTTGAGGATCGGCTTTTCGCCCAGGTAAAACTCGATCATCTTGGGCACGTACGGATAGATCGACTTGTCGTCGGCCACCCCGGTGCCAATCGCGTTGCACAAGGCCACGTTGCCGCTGCGGTACACATTGAGGAGGCCGGCGCAACCCAGCGTCGACTGCGGCCGGAAGGCCAGCGGGTCCAGAAAATCATCGTCCACCCGGCGGTAGATCACATCGACACGCTTGGGGCCGCGCGTGGTGCGCATGTAGACGAAGTTGTCCTTGACGAACAAGTCCTGCCCTTCAACCAGCTCGACGCCCATCTGCTGGGCCAAAAAGGCGTGCTCGAAGTACGCCGAGTTGTACATGCCGGGCGTCAGCACCACCACCGTCGGCTCGGCCGTGGCGGGCGGCGCCATCTGGCGCAGGGTTTCGAGCAACAAGTCCGGGTAATGCGCAACGGGGGCCACGCGGTTCTGACTGAAAAGTTCGGGGAACAGCCGCATCATCATCTTGCGGTCTTCGAGCATGTAGCTCACGCCGCTGGGCACGCGCAGATTGTCTTCAAGCACGTAGTACTCGCCTTCGCCCTGGGCGTTCGGCGCGCGCACGATGTCGATACCGCTGATATGCGAGTAGATATTGCCCGGCACATCGACGCCCATCATCTCGGGGCGGAACTGCGCGTTTTGAAAAATTTGTTCGGCCGGAACCACGCCCGCCTTGATGATGTCCTGGCCGTGGTAGACGTCATGAATGAAGCGGTTCAGCGCCGTGACGCGCTGAACCAGGCCTTTTTCCATGCTCGCCCATTCGTGGGCCGGAATGATGCGGGGGATCAGGTCAAACGGAATCAATCGCTCGGTGCCGGCGCCGTCTTCGTCTTTTTCACCGTAAACGGCAAAGGTGATGCCGACCCGCCGAAAGATCATTTCCGCTTCGGCCCGGCGGGCCTGCATCACATTGGCCGGCTGCTTGGCCAGCCAGCGCTGGTAGCCCTCGTAGTGCGGGCGCACGCTGGTCGCGCTGGCGTTCATTTCATCAAACATCGGTCGGCTCATGGGCAGGGATCTCCGGCTGGTTCAGCACCCAATTTAATGCTGGTTGTTGTAGAGCAAGCTTAGCAAGTAATGCGCCAAGTCCTCACAGGCGGAACCCTTTCATTAAAGCTTTTACGGCCCTCTGCCGGATACAGAGGGCCCAGGAAAGAACCTTGGCAACCGGGCTGGCAAGCCGATGTTCCGGTCCGTCTTGCTCGAAGGCCCGCCGGGCGCCAACGCATTCTCGGCAAACGCCGTCGGCCTGCGCGATCTGCATCAAGGATTCATGCGGGCTGTGCGGGTGCAACCGATGCAGCTTTCAAACACATTGAAATCGGAGCGGTTCAAAGCCAGGAGCGACCGCCCGGCCTCTTGCAAGCCTCAGCCCTTGCCGATGTTGTATCGCTTGATGAGCGCTGCGTAACGGTCGATTTCCTTGCTGATGAACGCAGCCGCCTGCGGGCGCCGGATATGCCGCAGGGACAGGCCGCCGAAGCTGAGAAATCGGCTCACTGACGGCCCCGTCAAAGACTCGTCCATGGCGCTGGCGTAGGCTTGTAGGGTCGACTCAGACGTACCCCGCCGGGCGAAAAGCCCGGACCAGCCCTCAACGCTGACATCGATACCCAACTCCATGGCCGTAGCCAGTTGGGGGGCGAAGGGTACTCGCCGATCTGACAACACGCAAAGCACGTGGATCCTTCCGGCTTCGACCATGGCGCTGATCGCCGGCCAGCTGAACACGCCAAACGGGACGCGCTGCTCTGCCACATCGAGCAGCGCCTGCCCGTTTCGGGTGTAGAAGACCGGCACAGGTTTGGCATGCACGGCTTCAAGGAACAGCAACCCACCCAGGTGACCGGAAGCCCCCATCTGCCCGGCGGCATAGCGCAACTCCTGACCACGCCAGCTCTTGATCTGCGCGGCGTCGGTGATGCCGACGTTACGGCCGGTGACCACGAACATCGGAGCCCCCGTTGGAATCCCCACCGGAATCAGGTCCTCCGTCGGATGGAACGCCAGTCCATCGGCATTGAGCAGCGGATAGGTGCACAGAAGCCCCGAGTGAGCAACCAGCAGCGAGCTGCCCGCTGGCCGGCTGATCAGCGTTCTGGCAGCCAGGGCGCCACCCGCCGCCTGCATGTTTTCGACCGGGTGGGTTCCGCCGGGCCGCACAGCGAACTGTTCGGCCAGCCATCGAGCCAGGTAATCCATGCCGGAACCCGCAGAGCCTGTGGCGATGAGAGTCGTGCTGCCGGAGCCCGGCAGGCCCTGGGCACCCAAGGGGCTGAGCGCGCCGAGCAAGCCTGCGCTGAGGATGCCGCGGCGCAATCGAAATCTTGAAGTTTCAGTCATATTTTTGTCTTCTGATGGGCAGTGGTATTTTCCGCGCTGCGCTCTTGCATCTCGGCCTGCAACAATTGCATGAACTCAGTCCGGTTCAGCTTGCCGGCGGGACTGCGGGGGATGAACTTGATGATGAACACCCGTTGTGGGCTTTTGAAACCGAGCTGCTTTCTCGCGAAGCGCTCGATCTCGTCGCGCGTCAGCAGCGAGCCAGATTTCAGCGTCAGCGCACAAGCGGGGACCTGCTGGTGAACCTTGTGGGCAAAGGGAAAGACCTGAATGTCCCGGACATCCTCCAGCAGCCGCAGGCAATTCTCGATCTCGGCCGGGTAGATGTTGATGCCGTTGTAGATCATCATGGAATCTGCCCGTCCATGGAAAATAAGCTCACCACCTGCGGTCAGGCTGCCCAAGTCACCGGTGTCAAACCAGCCGTCCCGAAAGCGGGCCTGCGTGGCCTGCGGATCCTTGTAGTAGCCGGAAATCAAGCACGGCGTCTTCACCCGGATTTGGCCGATTTCGCCAGGCCCGAGCCTGAGCCCCTGCGCCGAAACGATCTCCACCTCCACACCCTCGATGGGACGCCCCACACTGCCGGGCGCGAGTTCCACCGAGCCGTCATCCAGCAGCTCCGAAATCACGCCGCACTCATTGGCGGCGTAGGAAACACTGACTGCAGGCGCAATATGGCGGCGGATGCGCTCGCGCAATTCCTGGCTGACAGTTGAGGAGCCCACTCGGGCAGCCCGAAGTGACTCGAACGAGCGCTCTTGCGTCAGGTCAAGGGCATCCAGGATGCGCTCGAAGTGCATCGCCGCCCCCTGAATCAACGTGGGCTGTGACTCGCAGCAATAACTCACCAAGTTCGGGCATTGCTGATTCGTGAGGATGAGCGTGCCACCGTTGTGGAGCAAAACAAGCATCCTGATCATGGGTACGGCAAATTGCAGTCCGGACAGCATGAGCACGCGGGCGTCTGCCTGGTAAAGCGGCTCCTTCTCACCGATACGGCACCGCGCAAGGATGATTGCCGCATCCACCGGCAGGACCTTCACATCGCCAGTCGAGCCAGAACCAAAAAGCAAGAAAACTGGCCCGGTCGCCGGGGCCGATGGCGGGCGATGGATGCCAGTCTGCGTCAAATCATCTTCTGCGAACGCCAAGGTGGCTACCTCGCCAGCAGGCGGTATGTCTTGCCCGACGATGAAATCCAAAGAGACCTGTCGAAATTGGGCCTGAAGCTGGCTCGGCGTTGAGCTTGACGCCAGCCTGGCGACGGTGGCGCCAAGCCTGGCCAAACCCAGCGTCGCGAGTGCGATCAAAAGATCGTCGCGCAGCCCAATCGCCACCACCTGCCCGCGTCGGACGCCACGCGCATAAAAGCTGCCGGCGGCCAGCCAGACAAGCTCGTCAAGCTGCGCATAAGACAGTCGGCGGCCGGGAAGCACCATGGCCTCTCGGGTGGGTTGCTTGGTAGCCCGCTCCGACAAGGCGGCGGTGATGTTGATGGAATGTTGCACGTGGACACGCTTCTTGTAACTACTCAATGCCTAAGATTCAAACCAATTAATTGCCAATTTAGGCAAATATTGCAGATCGCACGATGGTATGCAACGCATCCCAGAAAACTCTAGAGATCGATGCAAACAAATGCGGGGGAAGCGTACCAGCCTTTGAGAACTATGAATTCCCCCTCCCCCACCCGGTCGAGATGCAGGTTCCATTGGCCGAGCGCTTGCGGCTGACTCAGCATCTGTCAGTCAAAGCCAAGCCATTGTCGGTCAGGATTCAAGGCATCAAAATCGGGAAAATATTGTGCAAGACTTGGGGAAACGAGCGTGCGGCGGCACCAAGCACCCTGAAGGTGTGATATTTCGAGCATATTCAAACCGGCAGTTTCCCGACCCTTCGGATACATTCTCAAAGGAGCGGACACCATTTAATCCAGATTGAGAAAGTCACCAATGCCTCTCCCGCCATCCACCGCCCTCGCACAAGCCGATGCAAAAATCGACCGCGAAACCAAAGGCCAGCACAGATTTTCCCTGAATCAGCGCCCGGTCCTGAGATGGCACAAAAATGAGCAGACGCCCGACGCAGTAACCAGTTTATCGATCGGTCTTGCAACCCGTTTGTTCGGCAGTTCCCTGGACTACTGCTTGTGCACCACTCATCAAGTCGATGCGTCGCGCGCCCGACGTATTCTGGCTTATGCCACGCAAGCTGTGGAATGGCGGCAAATTGACGAGAAAGACAACCCGGAGCTCGCCGCAGCGCTGCATCAACACGGCTTGTCCGTAAAAGATTTCGGGCCCTGGTGGCGCTGGTTTCCGGAGCGCGTACGCCCCAATGCACCCGAGATCGTTGTCAGCGACGACTTGTTAATTCGAAAAATGCCTTTGTGGTTGCCCCAGTGGCGACAGGGTCTCGCGGAAATTCTGGCCACTAGAGGCGGCGAGAGCGCCGCCTCCGGC
The DNA here is from genome assembly GCA_903941205.1 of uncultured Burkholderiales bacterium. GTDB lineage: Bacteria > Pseudomonadota > Gammaproteobacteria > Burkholderiales > Burkholderiaceae_C > Polaromonas. The sequence continues at coordinate 6,307 of CAJAOB010000480.1, forward strand.
ATTTCAGGCCATACTGTCACCGAGTTGCTGGAGCTAACTCGCAGCTTTGAAGGAGCCATCGCGTTACCGCTTCGCTCCGACATTTCGGCGCAGCTGATTAGAACGCTTTCGGCGCTGAAAAAACCGGACCAAGTGCAGGCGCATTGTTATTCGCCATCGAGAATTTTTGGACACGCCCTGGACCAGCTTGCAGCAAGCACTATTTCAACCGGTGACATCTCGGCTTACTCACCCAGGAACGATGGCATGAAAAACGGGTTCGGTCTTGACGAAAGTCCCGTATCACTACACGAGGTGGAAGTGTCCGAGCGCTTCAGATGGTTGGGCGGCTCAGTCCAATGGGGTATTCCAGGATGGACGTCGAATGACTATTTAATGAAGTCATTGGCTGTTTTTTCCCGCGACTTTGCAGGCCAAACTGTTTTGGAGCTGGGAACTTCACGCGGAAAACTCACAGCCGTGCTGGCGACCATGGGTTGCGATGTCACAACGGTGGACCACCAGGACCGCGGTGCATCAAAGAACTTAGGCGGCCTGTCCGTGAAAGTGGTTCTCAAAGATGCACATGACTTTCTCGTTGAATCTTCTGCTCAATACCGCCTCATTGTCGTTGATTTACATGGCAATACCCAGAGTGATTGGGAGCGTATCGCACCCGCGCTCACCAAAAATCTACAAGAAGGCGGTGCACTTTTTCTCGGCAATCTGAATCTCTCTGAAATCACGGCCTGGAAGCTGGAAACCGGCGTTCGTTGGTTTCTGGATCAATTACCAAAGAACTGGAAGATTGAATGCTTCACAGCAAGCTTGCCGGGTTTCGCCATTGCCTGGAAACCCTTGTTAACGCTATAGGTTAGCCGACAGCCTTACTCGCCACATGACTGCCTATAAATTTAACGTTGCGTTTTGTTTTGACAACAACTACCAGCAGCATTTTGGAGCGGCCCTTACTTCATTGCTGCTCAACTTTGCCGGAAACGGTGAGGATTTGTGCATCCATGTGGTCGGGGACGGTCTGGAGGACGCATGCCTTGAAAAAATCGCGCTTTTTAGCAAGCGATTCCGAGCTGAAATCCGGTTTTATGCGATTGAGGACTTTGACCAACAACTGCTTGCCGAACTGCCCCTGAATAGTTTTTTTACCCGGGCCACCTACGCCAGCATATTGTTGCCACACATCCTGCCGCCTGACCTTGAATCCGTTCTTTACCTTGACTCAGACACCATCATCGTCTCGGATATAAGCGCTTTATTTGAAGTCGACCTCAGCCATAAATCTCTGGCCGGCGTGAGCGATGCCTCCTGCGCCGAAATGAAAACCCACTGGTCCATCCCTGATTACATCAACTCCGGTGTCATGCTGATCAACCCGGTCCGGTGGCGGGAGCAGGATTACAGCAAAAAATGCATCGACTTCAGCCATCAAAACAAGGAGAAGCTCAAGTTCCTGGATCAATGCGCCATCAACGTCGTATTACAAAACGACATTGTGTTGCTGCCCGAAAGATGGAACGTGATGGTCAAGCCAGGGGTTTCGACCTATTCAGGCCTTGACGGAGCCATCCTGCACTTCATCACCCGAAGCAAGCCATGGCAAAGCTGGTATGAACACCCCTTGGGGGAGAATTACTGGAAGTATCTCAATGTGTCGCCCTGGGCTGGCGCCGAACCGACTGCCGCTCAGACAGTCGCCCAAGCGGCTCGCCTCGCCCGCTTGCTAACCCGGCAGGGCAAGCTGAATGAAGCCATCGCTGTTTACGAGCGCTTCAAATACACCTGAGCGGTCCTTTTCGAGCCCAAAATAAAAAAGCCGCAAGCCATGCAGACAAGCACCCCGATTACCTTTTGCGACCGCGGCCGTGCCCACGCCCCCTTGAAAGAGGAGATTCTTGCGGCCGTCAAGGCCTGCATGGGCGTTCGTCCTGCCTGCGCGGCCCGGCGACTGTCGCTTTGAGGAAGCCCTCAACATTGCTTGATGCAAGGGCTCGCAGTGCTCATACTGGGCATTGGTACACGGTGAGACCAAAATATTGGCAAAGCCGCTGGTGAAAATTGCGGTCCAACATGATGCCGATTTTTTGTTGAATCCGGCTATCAATTCGGTCTTGACGTGGTGGATTTGCATACCCAAAACCTGAACGGACCGGACCGGCAAGCTCTATCCTCGAGTTCACTCTAGAATTTGGTTTTTCCTGAGCGGACTGGAGTCACGCAAGTGGCGTATGCGCCTGTCTGAATCGTACAAGACGTAAAAACCGTTGACTCCGCCTCTGCAACCATCCACCGCTCTTTCCGACCTTCTTCCGAACAAAATCAGTAAGCCGGGATTACGGATAAATGACGGAACCTGATAAGGATTATTCATTCACGAAATCGTCAATTATGCTCGAGAACAAGATGGATCTAGAAAAAATATCATGCCTCATGGTCACCAAGGGAAATACTGATTCTGTACGATATTCCCTCAAAATGTTCCAACAGCAAACCTATCCGGTTAAAGAAATGGTCGTTGTCACCGATCCGGGGCAGATGCAGCGACTCAGTAATGACCTGAATCTCGATAACAACAATAACATTCAATTCGTCGACAGCGCGAAATGCATAAGAAATGCAACACTCGGGGATTTAAGAAATCTCGCAATCTCTTCAGCTCAAGGCGAGTATATTTGCCAGTGGGACGATGATGATCTTTATCACCCTCGGCGGCTTGAAATACAGATGGGTTTATTGAAGAAGCACTCAGCGTCAGTATGCCTACTGAACCAGTGGATTATTTGGTGGCCAATCAAGAAGAGATTCGTAATATCCAATAAACGACACTGGGAGGGTTCTCTTCTGGCGAATAAGTCGATAATGCCGAACTACCTTAGCTTAACGCGTGGCGAGGATACGCCTGTTGTCGAAAATTTAATAAAAAATCATCCTGCGGTAAGTATTAAAAATCCATACTTGTACATATACGTAGTTCATGGAAACAACACGTTTGATGAAGCTCACTTTGAGCTCATGTACGGTCTTGCCGAAGCAAAGTTTGAAGGTGAGATCTGTGAAAAATTTTATCAAAAATTAAGCGAATCGTATTTACTTAATAACTATCCAATACCCAGAAATTAATTTTACTGAGCCCAAAAAGCCAGCGAAGTAATTTATGAGCATTCCCAAGATAATCATTC
>CAJAOB010000481.1 GCA_903941205.1 uncultured Burkholderiales bacterium
AGAGGTTGCCGAAGAACTCGTCGAAGCCGTTGTTGCTCGGCAGCATTTCATCACGGTCGCCCAGATGGTTCTTGCCGAACTGGCCGGTGGTGTAGCCTTGTGCGCGGAGCAGGGTAGCTACAGTCGGGTCGGCCTGCTTGAAGCCTTCCGGAGCACCCGGCAGACCGACCTTGGTCAGACCGGTACGGATCGGCGACTGGCCGGTGACGAATGCAGCACGACCGGCGGTGCAACTTTGTTGGCCGTACCAGTCGGTGAACAGCGCGCCTTCTTTGGCAATGCTGTCGATGTTCGGGGTCTTGTAGCCCATCATGCCCTGGTTGTAGGCGCTGATGTTGAAGCCGCCGATGTCGTCACCCCAGATGACCAGGATATTCGGCTTGCTGGATTGGGCCATGGCCACCGGTGCGCAGGCCAATGCCAGCAGAACCAGCGCCGCCGATTTGGCGTGTTTGAATAATGTGAGCTTCATAAAGCTTCCTTTAACATTGAACATGATGAACGGACCGGATGAGGAATTGGCATCATCCAGTGCCTCACAATAAAAGATTCATGCCAACCGGTCTTTACCTTGATGGACAGTCGTTTATCTTTGGCTACCCGCTCCATTAGCCAGCGCTTATTTCATCTGCAGTTCCATCCGCACCTTGCCGTCCTGGGCTTTCAGCTGGGCATTGGTGGACAGGAACACCCGGGTCGGATCGAGTGTGCCGTCTTTCAATAGCGCATCCTGCACCGCTTCACCGCGGGCAGTACCCAACGCAGCCAGCTCGGCGGCCGTGGGTTGGAATTTGGCCATCAGCTGGGTTTCCAGCCAATCGACTTCATACGATTTCTTGGCGACGCGCTTCTCCCGCCAGCCGGCCTCTTCGGCCGATTCAGTCACGGCCTCGGCTTTCGGGATATCGGGCTTGCTGCCGAACTGCACTTTATACAGGGACTCCATCGCGTCCAACTGCTGCTTCGGTTCCCATTCGGCATAGGGCGGCAGGGTTTTACCGGCCTTGCCGATCTGGGCGGCAGCGGCGGATTGCATTTTGCGTTCGGCCAACGCATCACGATCCAGCTCATCCAGCACGCCGGCGGGAATATCGAGGTTCAGCTCGGGTTTGTCGACCAGGGCCTTGGCCAATTGCGGCAGGTTGGTGGCGGCCGCCGCCGGCAGCTCGGCCGAGCCGGGGGCGAAATCGATGAACTGTGCTTCCTCGGCACCGGCAAACAGACCGCCGATGAACGAGAACGGCGCGGTCACCACCTTCACCACGATGTTCTTGATGATCTGCCAGACAATCGGCCCGACCCGGAATTTCGGATCATCGAGCGTACCGGTGACCGGCACATTCAGATCGATGACGCCGTTCTTGTCTTTCAGCAGAGACGTGGCCAAACGGATCGGCAAGGACACCGCTTCCTTGCTGCCGGTAGCCTGACCCCAGGTCAGCTGATCGAGAATCACGTGATGGTCGGCCTGCAGTTTCTTGTCGTTGATCCGGTAATGCAGCTCGGTGGTCAGCTTGCCTTTGGTGATGGCATAGCCGGCGAAGCGGCCGGAATACGGATTGAATACCGGCAGCTCGATGTTGCGGAAGGCCATCTGCACATC
>CAJAOB010000482.1 GCA_903941205.1 uncultured Burkholderiales bacterium
CGCCACGCTGTTGAGCACATAGCTGCGCAGCTCGTCGGCCACACGTTTGAGCTGGTGGCGCGGCATGCGCCGCAAATCAGCCGGGCTGTCGATGGTTTCTAGCAATTGGTACATGGTGTGAATCCCGAGAGAGCGGCTGCTTAGAAGCCGCGATTGACCAGCATGTCAGCCAGCGCCCGCAAGGCCGCTGTGTTTTGAAGCCCGTCTGCACGCAGACTGGCCAAGGCTTGAGAGAGCAACTCCTGCGCGTAATTCTGCGAGTCGCGCAAGCCCATGAGAGATACGAAAGTGGGCTTGTCCTGCGCAGCGTCCTTGCCCGCGGTCTTGCCCAGGGTGCCCGAGTCGGCCACCACATCGAGGACATCGTCAACCACCTGAAAAGCCAGGCCAATGGCCGCGCCGTAGTCGCTCAGGGCGAGCTGGGCTGCGCGGCCCGGATTGCCGCAGGCTGCACCCATCAGCACACTGACTTGCAGCAAGGCGCCGGTCTTCAGGCGATGCATTTCATGCAGCTGCGCCGAAGTCAGGGGTTTTCCAACGCTGGCCAGATCAATCGCCTGACCACCCGCCATGCCGCGAAAACCGGCGGCTTGCGCCAGCATGCGACACATCAAGGCTTGCGTGCCGGGGCTGACCGAGGCGTCGTCGGGCGTGAGCAGCTCAAACGCCAGCGCCTGCAAGGCGTCCCCCGCCAACAGGGCCTGCGCTTGCCCGAATCTGACGTGCACGGTCGGCTTGCCGCGGCGCAGCACGTCGTTATCCATGCACGGCATGTCGTCGTGAACCAGCGAGTAAGCGTGTATCAATTCAAGCGCACAGGCCGCGCGCAAGGCCGCTTCCTGGCTGCCATCCACGGCTTCGCAAGCGGCCAGCACCAACAAGGGCCGGAGCCGCTTGCCGCCGTCGAGCACAGCGTAGCGCATGGCCTCGCCCAGGCCGGCAGGCGCAGGCCGGGTATCGGGACAAGCCACCCAGCGGGCCAGCGCCGATTCGACCGCATGGCGTCGCTGCGCCGCCCAGACTGACAAATCAAAAGATGGTCCGGATCGGGTGCGATTGCCGCGCGGGGCGGGTGCAGCCTTCGGGGCGGGGACATTCACGGCAGGGGCATTCAAGGGTTGTACTCGGGTTGGAGGCGGGTGCTCGGGTCGGGGGCGCTCAGCGCAAAAGCCATCGCAGGCTGGCATCGCGCCCAGTATCAGTCAGGAGCCGGAGCTTGCGCGAACACGACAAGGAAGCAGACCCGAAAAAGCTGGCTGCCGATACCGGGCAGGCGAAAGCACCGAGCTTGCCGGGTCGGGTCATTCTTGGGTCCAAGGCTTGAGCTCCTTGCCTTCGAGCACCTTGATCTGCTGCTCGACCGCCTGAAGCTTGTCACGGCAATAAGCCAGTAGCCGGGCGCCGCGCTGGTACGCTGTCAGCAACTCTTCCAGCGGCATCTGACCGCCTTCGAGCTGCTGGACCAACTTTTCCAGCTCGGCCAGGCCCGCCTCGTAGCTTGCGGGCTCGTCTGGCGCCAGCGCATCGGGCCCCGCGCCGGCCGACTCGGGCGCCAGATCAGTAGCAGAAGGTGTTGTTTTTCTCATGGGTCATTTAGTCCGGGTTCACAATGATTTTAGGCGGATGGCGCACCGGCCGAACGTCGCCTGAACCCGCCGCCAGGCGCGTATGCAGGTACCTGATACCGCAGCCACTGCGGCGCCAGGCGCAAGTCGCTTTTCACGCAAGGTCTGCCGCAGGGTCAGTCGCTACAATGAATTTTCGTCTCAAGGGCCTTCAAGCAGCATCGGGTTCTCCCCGGCTTGCAGTTTTTCAGCGATTTTCCGGCGGGGAGAATTCCCCTGCCAACTGAACTGTTCCACATGCGCATGTCTGATCTAAGCCTTCGTCTGTTGCAGGCCACCAGCCAGCTGCCCATTTCCAGCTATTTCGACCCGGGCCTGTACGCACGCGAGCAGCAAAAGCTGTTTGCCAAAGGGCCGCGCTACCTGGGGCACGAACTGGCCGTGCCAGAGCTCGGCGACTACTACGCGCTGCCCCACGAGGGCGAAGGCCGGGCGCTGGTGCGCAACAGCGGCGGCATCGAACTGATCTCCAACGTCTGCCGCCACCGGCAGGCGACCATGCTGCAAGGGCGCGGCTCCCTGGGCAACGGCGCTGCCAGCAACATCGTCTGCCCGCTGCACCGATGGACCTACAACATTGCGGGCGAGCTGATTGGCGCGCCGCATTTCCTGATCGACCCCTGCCTGAACCTGAACCGCTACAAGACCACCACCTGGAACGGCCTGGTGTTTGAGGACAACGGGCGCGACATTGCCGCAGACATGGCGGGTCTGGGCTCCATGCAAGACCTGGACTTCAGCGGCTACAAACTTGACAAAGTCCATTTGCACGAATGCGAATACAACTGGAAAACCTTCATCGAGGTGTACCTTGAGGACTACCACGTAGGACCCTTCCACCCGGGCCTGGGCGGCTTTGTCACCACTGACGACCTGCGCTGGGAGCTGAGCGGCAATTACTCGGTGCAAACAGTGGGCGTGTCTGACAAGCTGGGCAAACCGGGCACTGACGTCTACAAGAAATGGCATGACGTGGTGCTGCAATACCGCGGCGGCGCGGCGCCCAAGTACGGCGCCATCTGGCTGACCTACTACCCGCACGTGATGATCGAGTGGTATCCGCATGTACTGGTGGTCAGCACGCTGCACCCGCGCGGGCCGAACAAGACCCTGAACGTGGTGGAGTTTTTCTACCCTGAGGAAATCTGCGCCTTCGAGCGCGAGTTCATCGAGGCGCAACAAGCCGCTTACATGGAAACCTGCGTGGAAGACGACGAGATTGCGCTACGTATGGACGCCGGCCGGCTGGCGCTGATGCAGCGCGGTGACAACGAGTTCGGTCCCTACCAAAGCCCCATGGAAGACGGCATGCAGCACTTCCACGAGTGGTACCGGCGCGAAATGGGCGCCAGCAAAACCACGCAGATGATCTGAGCGGCGGCGACCGTGCAAGCCGGCAGCTGACTTCGGGCGCTGGCCGAACGGCCGGCGCAGCCTTTGCAACGCCACAAACTCCCGCCGACACCCTGAAACACCTCAAAGAAACCCACATGCAAGCGCTCTGGATGGTTCTGGCCTCCTTCCTGTTTGCCACCATGGGCGTTTGCGTCAAGATGGCCTCCGGCAGCTTCAACGCTTTCGAGCTGGTGTTCTACCGCGGGCTGGTCGGCGTGGTTTTCATGGCCGTGATCTTGCGGGCGCGCGGCTCCAGCCTGTCAACCCGCGTGCCCTGGATGCACCTCTGGCGCAGCCTGATCGGCGTGACCTCGCTGGTGACCTGGTTCTACGCGATTGCCTACCTGCCGCTGGCCACGGCCATGACGCTGAACTACATGAGCAGCATCTGGGTGGCAGCTTTCCTGATAGGCGGCGCGCTGCTTTACGCGCGCAACCCGGCGCCACGTGGCCAGGGACCGCTGATCCTGAGCGTGCTGGCAGGCTTCGCAGGTGTGGTCATGATCCTGCAGCCGACGCTGGAGCAGGACCAGTTGTTCGCCGGACTCATCGGGCTGCTCTCGGGGATGCTGTCGGCGCTGGCCTACCTGCAGATCACGGCCATGGGCCGGGTCGGCGAGCCCGAAGACCGTACGGTGTTTTATTTTGCGCTGGGCTCGGCAGTGGGCGGCGGCATCGGCATGCTGTTTGCCGGCCTGTCGCGCTGGGACTGGCAGGCCGCGCTATGGCTGCTGCCGATTGGCGTGCTGGCCGCGCTGGGCCAGTGGTGCATGACGCGCGCCTACAGTCAGGGCGCAACACTGGTGGCGGCCAACCTGCAATATTCGGGCATCGTGTTTGGCGCGCTTTACAGCCTGCTGCTGTTCGGCGACCAGATTCCCCTGCTGGGCTGGCTCGGCATGCTGGTGATCATGGCGAGCGGCCTGCTGGCCACGGTCTTGCGCACCAAAGCACTGCCAAACCCGCCGGCTGAAGAGCATTGAATGACTCGCGCGACACTTGATTCCTGCCTTTGCACTGATCCCTTGAGAGCCGCCGACACCGCCTGCGCTGACCTTGTTCGCCGCCTTTTTTCCCGATGAAAGACAACCGCCATGTACACCACCCTGATCTCGGTTCCACAGCTACAGCAACTTCAGCAACTCCATCAGGCGCAGGGCCAGCCCGCACGCTTGATGATTTTTGACTGCAGCTTTGACCTGACCCAGCCAGCCGCCGGCGAGCAGCAATACACCCAGGGGCACATTCCGGGTGCGCTCTACGTTCACCTGGACAAAGCGCTCAGCGCCCCGCATGGCCCCGGCGCCGACCCCGACGCGCATGAAGCGGCATCCGGCGGCCGGCATCCGCTGCCGCAGCGCGAACGTTTTGCCGACTGGCTGTCCAGCATCGGCTTTGCCAACGACATGCAGGCCGTGGTCTATGACCGCAATGGCGCGAACTACTGTGGCCGGCTGTGGTGGATGCTCAAATGGGTCGGCCATGAGGCCGTCGCGGTGCTTGATGGCGGCTGGCAAGCCTGGCAGGCGGCCGGCGGTCCGGTCGCCGCCGGCGAAGAAGCAGCCGCATCCGGATCGCTTTTCAAGCTCGGCCCCACCAGGGCTGTGCTGGTCGACACCGCCGATGTCCTCAAGCATCTGGGGCGGCCGGGCCAGACCCTGGTGGACGCCCGCGCCGCGCCGCGCTTTCGGGGCGAAATCGAGCCACTGGACCCGGTGGCTGGCCATATTCCGGGCGCGATCAACAGACCCTTTGCCCTGAACCTGGGCGCCGACGGCAAGTTCAAGCCCGCCGCGCAACTCAAGGCCGAATTTGAAGCCCTGCTGGGCCAGCGCGATCCGGCCAGCGTGGTTCACCATTGCGGCAGCGGCGTGAGCGCGGTGCCCAATATCCTGGGCATGGAAATCGCCGGCCTGGGCGGCAGCGCGCTCTACGCAGGCAGTTGGAGCGACTGGTGCAGCGACCCGGCCCGGCCCATGGCGAAGGGCTAGGTCATTGCCACCTCATCACGGCCAGAGACGCGCTGATGGCGTAATCAGCGCGAACCGTGCACAGGCGGGCTAGGGCGCAGATGGCCTCTATGTGGCGCAGAGGCCGAGACCAAGGCTGTACAACGAGGTCTGAACACCGCGCCGTGGGTGGTTCTGGTCCGCGCGGTCGCCGCCAAATTGCACACGTCTTGGCACCATGGCTAACGCCTGCTAACAGCATTGGCTGGTCAATTTCCGTAGGATTTGGCCTACACAACCTGCGCTGGCCCTCAGGCTTGCAGAGGCGAAAGCCTTGCAGCTTGAAAGGCTGCGCAAGGCTGAGGCATCAGGGCTTCAGCGCCATTGACAACCGTAGCGCAGGCCAGCCCCTGCAATTGCCAAGGATCTCCCCGCATGGCCGACTCCCCGCCCGACAAGCCATTTGCCGAACCCGCGAAGCACAAGCGAACTCAGAACCAAGAAGCCGCGGCCGAAGCCCACCCGGACGGCAATTCCGCGCCAGGCGCGGGCTGCACAGCGGCCACACAAACCGACCCGGTCGCTAGCCCACCGGCCCTGACGCTGGCCGTGCGGCTGCGCCAGTGGCTGGGCGCCCAGTCCACCGGTCTGAAGCTGTCGCTGCTGGCAGCGGTCCTGCTGATTTTGCTGAGCGCCGGCTACGCCTGGAACAGCCTGCAACATCAGGAAAGGCTGCGCCAGGAAGTCAGCGCCATGGGGCCGGGCCAGGGTGAAAGTGTGTGGAGCTACAACCAGGCCATCCCGGTGGTTTTTGGCAGTGGCTCGGTGCTGAGCTTTCTGGACGCCCACCCGGTCACGCGCATCACCATCATTTACCGGCCGATCCTGTGGACGGTTTCCGAGCGCTTTGTGCTGATCGAGTCCGAAGGCCGGCAACTGGCTTACTACCCCTCCGACATGGAAACCAAGATCCTTACCGACAAGGCCGTCAGCGCCCCCTGGTCGAGCAAGCTCAGTTTTGTGCCCAAGGATGCGCTGGACCACAACAGCGCCGCCATGCTGGAGCGCCTGGAGCGAAGATTCGCGCTGGCCCGGCCGCAGTCCGAGCGTGACGGCTGGAAAGCCGGGGCCAGCGCGCTCTTGTCGCTGGGCCTGGCGGGTGGTCTGCTGGCCTACATCTGGCTGCAGATGGGCGGGCAGCGAAAGGCGCTGAAATTCATCCCGAGCAGCCAGATCCCGGGAAGCATCGACGAGCTGGTCGGCATGGACGACATCAAGGCCGAGGTCGAGCAGATTCGCGACCACTACGAGCGCCGCAGCGCCTATGCCGCCTACGGGGTTCACAAGCCTTTCAATGTGATGTTCAGCGGTCCGCCTGGCACCGGCAAAACCAAGCTGGCCAGTTACCTGGCCAAGGAACTCAAGCTGCCGATCCTGTTTCATTCGGCCGCCAACCTGGAAACCGGCTACGTGGGCGGCGGCGCCAAGACGCTGGAGCGCATCGTTGCCTTGGCCAGCCGACGCAAACGCTGCATCGTGTTCCTTGACGAGGCGCAAGACCTCTTCATGAAGCGCGGCGGTAACCGCAAGTTCGACGACGACACGCAGAACATGCTGCTGGCCGTGCTTGACGGGGTGCGCAGCCAGTCAAGCGAAGAAATCATCTGGATCGTCGCCTCGAACTTCAATGCCGAGAACTTGCAGATGGACGAAGCCATGCTGCGGCGCTTTCAGATGAAGGTGGACTTTCGCCTGCCCAACGACGAGGAGCGCAGCGCCATCCTGGCGCATTACCTCGCCCGGCGCGCCAGCAAAGTGCAATCCGGGCTGGCGCTACAGCAGCTGGTGGATATCACCCAGGGCTGCAGCCCGGCTGACCTGGAAACCATCGTCAACCAGGCCGGCATCATGGCCGTGCAGACCGGCGAGATGATCGGCACTGCCACCTTGATGCGGGCCGCCGAGCGGGTGCTGCTGGGCAACGTGAACGACCAGAGCACCAAAGACCGCGAGCGCGACCGGCGCATCATTGCCGTGCATGAATGGGGCCATTTTTTGATGGATTTCCAGCGCGAGCGCCACCTGGCCCAAGGCGACTGGACCCGTCTGGCCGCCAACATGAAAACCATCAAGATCTCGCTCAAGGCCAGCCCGCGCCACAACGCGCTGGGCTTTGTCTTTCACAAGCAAGGCGGCCAGTTGCTCAAAACCAAGGGCGACATGGAGCATGACGTTCGCGTGCTGCTGGCCGGCATGGCCAACGAGGAGCTGTTTTTTGGCGAGGAAGGCACGACCAACGGCGCCCACAACGACATCAGCCGGGCTACCCGCGTGCTGCATCATGCGGTGGGCGAACTCGGCATGTACCGCAAGACGCGGCTCAATTACATGGCTCTGGCCCGGGACGGCGCCAGCACCATGCCCGACGAGGAAACGCGCCGAATCATGGAAGCGCATAGCGAGCGGCTCTACAGCGAAACCCGCGCGGCGCTGGCCGGACTCAGGGACCTGACCGAGCACCTCAGCGCCTGCCTGATGGCAGCGGGCGAAATGAGCCTGGCCCAGGCGCTGCATGAAATCCGCCAGTTTGAAAGTCTCAAGACCGAGGCCGAAGCAAAGTCATGCACAAAAACGCAGGCAGGCGCCGAAACCCTGGCGCCCGGCAGCGTGCAATTTGGCACACCCGTCTGACCCAGCTTTTCCGATTTTCCCCAGCTTTTTCAGGGATTTTTCAGGATTTACAGCTATTTTCTGCGGTTTTTAGCGGTTTTTAAGACCTCTCCAGGTCTGGCTGTTCTGCTCCGATCCGGCCAGTCCGATCCTCGGCAGACACTGATGCACGATAGCGCTCGAGCAAACTTTCAAACGCAGATGCGCACCTTCCTGCGCCGGCGCACAACTCGGCCGCCCGTCACCAGCCCGCTGTAGCGGCCAAGGACCAGAACTCGGCCGCAGACTCCGTCACAAACCCCAGCCGACCCGTCGCGCTCGCACAAGCGAAGCCGCTGCTTCTGATCGACATCTCCTGACAACTGCATCGCGCCG
>CAJAOB010000483.1 GCA_903941205.1 uncultured Burkholderiales bacterium
CCCCAGCGGCGCGATCAGCGACAGCGCTTCACCCAGGGTTTGCCAATACACCATCAGTGGCAAATTGATGGCGAGCTTCATCATGGCGCCCGCGCCGTGCGGCCCGACATGCTCGACTCGCCGGCACAGCAGCTGCAAAAGCGGCAAGGCACGCTGCAAGTTTTCAGCCGGTCCGCCCGCAAAACCGAGCAGCTTGCCATCCCGGGCCGGCCCGACGCTGCCGCCTACCGGGCACTCGACGTACGCCAAACCCGCCGCCTGCAAACGCGTGCCCATCGCCTGCTGGCGCGCAGAACTGGTGGTGCTCATGTCAATGAATAGCTGCTGGGGCGCCGCGCCCGAAAGCAAACCCTCGGGCGAAAAATAGACATCTTCCAGCGCCTGCTCGTCCGTCAGCATGCTGATGACGGCGTCGGCGCCCGCTGGCAGTTCGCGCGGCGAAGCAGCCCAGCGCGCTCCCAGCGCCAGCACCGGTGCAGCCCGCGCAGCGGTGCGGTTCCACACCGTCACCTGATGCCCTTGCGCAAGCAGTCGCGCGGCCAGCGCGCTGCCCATTTTTCCGGTACCGGCAATGCCAATGTTCATGATGATTCCTTTAATAAAGGCGCCGGCCCAAAGACCCGGCTCGCTCAGGCCGACCGGGCAATCGCAGCGTTGACTTGCGGCATGACTTTTTCAGCCATCAACTCCATGGAGCGGCGGCCTAACGCCGGGTCCAGCCAGTCGTGGCAGGCGTAAAGCAGCGTGCCGAAGTCGCCGGTTTTCTCGCGAAAGGCGAGCAACTGGTCGACCACGCTGTTGACAGAGCCGGCCAGCACCAGGCGCGGCGCCACGGTGTCGGCGGTGATGGATTCGTCGGGCTCGCTCTGGTCCAGCTTGAACAGGTTGGAGCGGCCGGCAAAACCCACCAGCTTGCGAATCAGCTGCTTGAAGTAAAAGTGGTACGGGCCTTCGGCGCTATGGGCATAGCGCCGCGCCAGCGCGTCGTCCTTGTCGGTCACAAAAATACTTTTGGCCACGCGCCAGTTGGCCGCATCGGCCGGCCGGCCGGCCTGGGCGCAACCTTCGACGTAGCTCGGCCAGTGGCTCTTGACCCATTCGGGCAGCAGGAAATTGGCCGAGATAGGATCCCAGCCCCGGGCTGCCGCGGCGGTGATGCCTTTGGAAAACGGCGCGACCGCCGTCACCACGATGGGCGGGTGCGGCGCCTGGAAGGGCTTGAGGATGATGCCCTGGCCGATTTCTGGGATCATGGTGCGGGCGGTGCTGATGTTGAAGTATTTGCCTTGCAGGTCGTAAGGCGCATGGCCCTTCCAGATGGCCAGCACCATGTCGATGACTTCGACAAACATGTCCAGCCGGTCCTTGCCGAAGTTTCCAAACACCTCGGCGTCAGAAGCCAGGCCGCCCGGGCTGATGCCCATGATGAAGCGGCCTTGCAGCATGTGGTCAAGCATGGCGACGTTGGCGGCCACGGCTGCGGGATGGCTGTTGGGCATGTTGATGGTGCCCGAGCCGAGCTTGATCTGCTTGGTCTCAAAGGCCAGGCTGCTCAGGAACATCAGGCAGGACGTGACGTTTTCGGCCAGGTCCGTGACGTGCTCGCCGACATAGGCTTCCGAGTAGCCGAGTCGGTCGGCCAGGAGGATGGCCTCGCGGTCCTCGCGCAGGGTTTCACCGGGAATGCGGCCCGGTGGATGCAAGGGCATCATGAATGTTCCAAGTTTCATCGGCGGACCCGTCCTTGAAAAAATGAGTGAGAGCGAAATTTATTGTATATTTAGTTTATCGGTGTATCAATAAGAGTGAGCTCAGGGTTCACCCTTGCAGCAGGAGAAAGCATGAAAGAAAAAAACACGGGCCTGCCAGTCGGCGTGATCGGTCTGGGCATCATGGGCTCGGCCATGGCGGGCAACTTGCAGGACGCCGGCTTTGCCGTCACGGGCATCGACCTGAATCCCGCAGCACGCAAGAAAATGACGCCCAAGCTGACCCGGGTCGGCAGCGCGCCAGCGGCCCTGGTCGGCAAGACCAGCCACATCATTTCCTCACTGCCCTCGGTGGCCGCCCTGATGGCGGTCAGCGCGGAACTGGCCAGCCAGGCAGTCAGCCTGGGGCTGGCCAAGGGCTCTCTCGTGCTGGCCGAAACCAGCACGCTGCCGATTGAGGACAAGCAGGCCGCGCGCAAGCTGCTGGCCAAGGCCGGCATCAAGATGATCGACACCCCGCTGTCGGGCACCGGCGCGCAAGCCAGAACGCGCGACCTGACGGTGTACGCCAGCGGCGAGGCCGCCGCGATTCGCCACATGGGCGAGGTCTTCAAGGGCTTTTCGCGCGCGCAGTTCTCGGTTGGCGAGTTTGGCAACGGCATGAAGATGAAGCTGGTCGCCAACTTGCTGGTGGCGATTCACAACGTCTCCACCGCCGAGGCCTTGCTGTTTGGCAAGCACCTGGGGTTGGACACTCAGAAGATGGTCGATGTGGTCGCCGATGGCGCCGGCGGCTCGCGCATGTTCCAGGTGCGCGGCCCCATGATGGCGACGCGCGGCTGGGACGACGCGACCATGAAGATCGAGGTGTGGCAAAAGGACATGGCCATCATCGACGAGGCTTTGCGCGCCCTGAACGTGCCGGCGCCGCTTTTTTCGGCCTGCATTCCGATCTACCGCGCTGCCATGGCGCAAGGCCATGCCCTGCATGACACCGCGGCGGTGTATGCGGTGCTTGAGAAATTCGCCGGGGAATCCTGATGAGCGCGTCAGTAGAGGAACAACGCGCCTTGCGCGCCGCGCTGGGTTCATTCGCCACGGGCGTGACCATCATCACCACGCATGACGCGCAGGCCCAGGCGCTGGTCGGGCTCACGGTGAACAGCTTTAGCTCGGTCTCGCTGGACCCGCCGCTGGTGCTTTGGTCCATCGCCAACCGTTCGGCCAGCCTGGCGCATTTCGCGGCCGGCCAGCAGCACGCGATTCATGTGCTGTCGAAAGATCAGGAAGCGCTGGCGCGCCAGTTCGCGACACCGCAGGCCGACAAGTTTTCAGGGGTCGATTACCAGCTCAGAAGCGACTTCGGGGCGCCCTTGCTGGCTGCTTGCGCTGCGCGTTTTGAATGCGTTACCGAGTCGGCGATACCGGCTGGCGACCACCACATCATTGTGGCCAGGGTCTTGCGCTACGAGACAGAACCGCGGGCGCCCTTGCTCTTTGTGCGCGGGGCCTTTGCAGGGACCCCTGCGGCGACATCTGTACCGGCTTTTGCACCAGTCCTGGCACCGGCTTTAAAGCCGGCTGCCTCAGCGCTGGCGACTGCCTCGGGTTCGACCGAGGCCTGCGCGACAACCTGAGGGTAAAGCGTCCTGGCGCCCGCCAGAAAGAGGTCAATCGCGTCAGCGGTGCGGGTTTCAAAGGGCGTGGCGGACTTGATGTTGAAAATATTGCGCCGCACGGCCCAGTAAAACATGCCGCCGTGCAGCGTCCAGAGCAATTCGATCTCGCGCGCGGAAATCGCCGGCAAGGTTTCGGGCGAAGCCACAAACTCCTGGCGAAACTCGCGGCACATCACCACCAGCAGCTTTTTGCGCACCAGCCCAAGGTAGTTGCGGTTCAGGTCCATGTCGGCCAGGCCGGCGTACATGTAGATGCGAATCCACTCGGGCCGGTAGGTGGCGCCGGCATATTGCAGGTAAAAACGCAGCAGGCGCTCGCGCAGCGGCATTGTGCGGTCCTCAAGCTCGGCGATCCATTCGTCCTTCCACTGGCTCATGAACACGGCCTCGAAGACCGCGTTGATCAGGTCCTGCTTGGAGGGGAAATAGCGGTAGAGCAGCGGCTGCGACACACCCAGACGCCGCGACAGCTCGCGCGTCTGCACGCCGAAACCGGCTTCCGCGAAGTAGCTGGTGGCAGCGTCGAGAATTTGCTGCTTGCGAACTTCCGGGCTGAGCCGAAGGCCAGAGGTGACAATTTTTTTATTCAAAGCGCTGCGAGTGTAAGTCAGGGCCAGAGGTGCAGAACCTGGCCCGAGCCCCTCACCGCTGCGTTCAGCCCAGCCCCATCAGGCGCACCAGCCCGGTCGACAGCACGGGCACAAAGGTGACCACCGCATGCGTCAGCGTCAGCGCAATGAACATCGGCACCAGCGGCTTGTTGGTCTTCGAGTAATCCACGTTGCCGGCCTTTGCGGCGATCAGCACCAGCACCGCCACCGGCGGCGAGAGCGAGCCGAGCAAGACGCCCACGGTCATGATCACGGCAAAGTGGATGGGCTCGATGCCGTAGGCATTGGTGATCGGCAGCAGCACCGGCACCAGCATGATCATGGCCGGGATCGGCTCAATGAAAATGCCCACCACAAACAGCACGATCAGCAGCAAAAAGAGCAGCATTTCCTTGGTGCTCACCCACTGCTTGACCAGCGTGGCAATTTCGGCGGGAACCCCTTCACGGGAAAGCAGCCAGCTCACCAGCGCAGCGCCCCCCAGAATGATCAGGATGGAAGACGAGGTGATGGCCGCAGCCAGGGTTTCCCTTTGCAGGTCCTTGAGCGTGAGTTGCCGGGTGATGAATCCGTAGGCAATGCCGTAGGCCACCGCCACCACGCCGGCTTCGGTGGCGGTGAAGACGCCACTGAGAATGCCCACGATGATGATCAGCGGCATCACCAGGGCCGGCACGGCACGCACGAACGACCGCCTGACTGCGCCGGCGCTGGCGCGCTGGATCTGCTTGGCACCCATCTTGCCGGCCAGCACATAGACCATGCCCATCAGCACGCCTGTGATCAGGAGGCCCGGACCGATGCCGGCCACGAACAGCGCGCCCACCGACTCGCCGGTCATCGAGCTGAAGATCACCATCAAGATGCTGGGCGGAATGATCGGCCCCAAAATCGCCGAACTGGCCACGATGACCACCGAATAAGGCTCGTCATAGCCTTCACGCTTCATGGCCGGCAGCAGCATGCCGCCAACGGCCGCCGCGGCCGCCGCCGCAGAGCCTGAAATGCTGGAGAAAATCAAACTGGTCAGCACCACCACCTGACCCAGACCGCCGCGCAGATGGCCCACCAGGGACTTGGCGAAATCCACAATCCGCTCGGTGATGCCGCCGGAGTTCATCACCGACCCGGCGTAGATGAACAGCGGAATCGCCAGCAGGGGAAAGCTGTCCAGTGATGCGTAAACCTTTTGCGCCACCACCACCAGCGGAATACTGCCGTTGAAAACAATCGCCGTGATGCCCGCCAGACCCAAGGCAAAGGCAATCGGCACGCCCAGCACCAAAAACGCCAGCAAACTAATCGTGAGCGTCAGCAACATAGCCAGCCTCCAGAGCAGGGGTAGAACCCGAGGCATCGCGCAGCCAACGGCCGATCAGCACCAGCACGCTGAAAGCGGCGCCGACGGGAATGCTTGAATAAAAAAACCAGCGTGGCAACTCCAGCGCCGGCGACATGGCCGACCCGGCCCGCTCGATGAGTTGCAGGCCCGACCAGGTCAGGGCCATCAGGAAACCGACCGAGCACAACTCGGCCAGCCCCTGCTGCACCTGCTTGAGCCGGCCTGGCGGCAGCGCCAGCAAGTCGACGACGATCTCGCTGCGCGACCACAAGGCGACCGGCACACCGGTCATGACCGACCAGACGAAGAGCAGGATCACCACTTCTTCAGTCCAGTACAGCTCGCTGCCAATCGCGTAGCGGTTGACCACCTGCACCAGCGTGAGCAGGCAGAACGCCGCAAAGCTGCTACTGCACAACAGCGCCGACAAGCGAACCACCGCCGCTGTGAAGCCAAGCACCCAAGAGGCGTTCATGCCCGTCATACCCTCTTGATGGCTGCCAGGATGTCGGTCGCCTTGGCGGCGGTGGCGAACTCGCCCAGCAGCGGCCCCAGCTTGGCGGCAAAGGCGGCGGTGTCAACGTCATTGATCTCCAGCTTGGTTTCGCCCTTGAGCTTGCCGAACCACATGGCTTCACGCTCGACGTGTTCCTTGCGCTGCTGGGCGGCGGATTCGCGCGAAGCCTGATCGAGCGCGGCTTGCTGGTCCTTGGGCAGTCCGTCGTAGAACTTCTGGTTCATGGCAAAGCTGCCGTCCAGGATCATGTGGCGGGTGCGGGACATGTACTTGGTCACTTCAAAAATCTTGAAGGTGAAAGCCAGCTCGTTGGTGCCTTCCATGGCGTCGACCACGCCGGTTTGCAGGGCGGAGTAAATTTCCGGTGCGGGAATCGGTGTGGGAATCGCGCCCAGGGCGCGAAAGCTGCGCACAAAGGCCGGCGCTTCGGGCAGACGTACTTTCATACCGACAAAGTCTTCCGGCTTGCGAATGGCGCGGGTGCGGGTGTAAGTGTCGCGGTAACCACCGATCATCCAGTTCATCATGCGCAGGCCAGCGGTCTTTTGCAGCTCGCCGGCCAGGCCGGTGCCGATGGGTCCGTCGACCACCGACTGCCAATGGGCCAGGTCGCGGTACATATAAGGCAGACCCACCACGCCAAAACGGGGCGCGTAGTTGGCGTAGAGCCCGGATTCGCCATAAGCCATTTCAAGCGCGCCCAGCGATACCGACTCAATGGCCTCGCGCTGACCGCCGGCCTGCGCGGCGGGCAAGACGCGAACCGTGAGCGCGCCTTTGGAATAAGTTTCGACCAGCTTGGCGAAATTTTCGGCCGCCTTGTGCTGCTCCGATTGCAGGCTCACATGGTGCGCCAGACGTATGACTTTGGCCGTCTGGGCGCGCACATTGATCCACGGTGCGGCCACGCTGGCGCCGGCCACGGCGACCTGACCGAGTCGGGCAAGGGCGGTGCGGCGTGAGGGTTGTTGGTTTGAATTCATGGATGTCTCCTGGGTTTAGTGGGATGGCAGAACGGGAACACGTGAAACTTGAAAGCGGGAACGAAAGCAAATTCAAGAAAGCAAGCAAGGAAAGCGGCAAGAAGGGACCGTCAGGGCTCAGCATGCGCAGCGCGGCCTGCCCGCCCTGGCACGTCCTAGCGTGGATAAGGGCGATGCAAGGCGCAATCCGGGTTCAGTCGCACGCCAAAGCCGGGCTGGTCCAGCGCGCTGGCCTTGATCCGGCCGTTCACGGGAACCGGCTCGTCAAGCAGCAGCGGGTTGAACATCGGCACCACCTTGTCGGCCTGGGGCGCCATCATCAGGAACTCGGCAAACGGGCTGTTGTGGCGCGTGATGACGAAGTGGTAGCTGTAAACCGAGGAGCCGTGCGGCACCACCATCGCGTTGTGGGCATCGGCCAGGGCCGAAATCTTGATCAGCTCGGTCAGCCCGCCGCACCAGCCCACGTCAGGCTGGATGATGTCGCAGCAACCCATCTCCAGCAGCAGGCGAAAGCCCCAGCGCGTGGCCTCGTGCTCGCCGGTGGTCACCAGCATGCCGCGCGGCACATTGCGCCGCAGCTCGGCATAACCCCAGTAGTCGTCCGGCGGCAAGGCTTCCTCGATCCACTTCAGGCCGTGCGCTTGGGCTTGCGCGGCCAGGCGCGTGGCGTAGGGCAGGTCCAGGCTCATCCAGCAGTCCAGCATGAGCCAGAAATCCGGCCCCACGCGGCTGCGCATGTCGGCGAGCTTTTCGATGTTTTTCTTCAGGCCCGCGTCGCCTTCGGCCGGTCCGTGCTGCAGCGGCATCTTGCCGCCGATAAAGCCCATTTCCCGGGCCAGATCGGGGCGTGCGCCGGTGGCATAAAACTGCAGTTCGTCCCGCACGGGGCCGCCCAGCAAGGCGTGTACCGGTTCCTTGCGCACCTTTGCCAGCAAGTCCCACAGCGCCAGATCCACCCCGGAGATGGTGTTGATCACCACGCCCTTGCGGCCGTAGTACAGCGTGGCAAAGTACATCTGGTCCCACATCTTTTCGATCTCGGTGACGCAGCGTCCTTCGAGAAAGCGCGAAAGGTGCTTTTCAACGATGTACGCGCCGATCTCGCCGGCCGTGGTCACGCCAAAGCCGACAGTGCCGTCACTGGCCTCGATCTCCACCACCAGCGTGCCCAGCACGTTGATGCCAAAAGACTGCCGGCTTTGCCGGTACTCGGGGTAGCGCCCCATCGGGGTCGAGATATGGTCGTCAATCCAGTGGCCCTGCCCCTGGTCGTGGTAGTCGGCCCCGCCGCCGCGAACGGTGAAGGCGCGTACGTGCTTGATCGTTGGCATGCCCATGATGTGGTCTGGTCGTGGTGATGTGCTGAAAGAAAAAAACGCCTTGCCGCGCTCAGTACGTGGCGCGGCCGCCCGAGATGTCGAACACGCTGGCCGTGGTGAAGGCGCAGTCGGCCGAAGACAGCCAGGCCACCATGGCGGCGACTTCATCGACCGCCAGAAAGCGCGCCATCGGAATCTTCGAGAGCATGTAGTCGATGTGCTCCTGCTTCATCTGGTCGAAGATTTCGGTGCGTGCCGCCGCTGGCGTGATGGCGTTGACCAGGATGTTGCGCGTGGCCAGTTCCTTGCCCAGGGACTTGGTCAGCCCGATCAGGCCAGCTTTGGAGGCGCTGTAATGCGAGGCGTTGGGGTTGCCCTCCTTGCCGGCAATCGAGGCCACATTGACGATGCGACCCCAGCCGCCCTTGAGCATGTGCGGCACGGCCGCACGGCAAGTCAGGTAAGGCGCGATCAGGTTGACTTCCACCACGCGGCGCCAGACATCGGGGTCCAGCTCCCAGGTCGGGCCGTTGCCGCCGGTGATGCCGGCGTTGTTGACCAGGATGTCCAGCCGGCCCAGACGCGACGCGACGCCAGCCATGCCCGCATCGACCGCGGCGGTATCGGTCAGGTCCAGCGCCAGCGCCTCGACGCGCCGACCGGCGAATTCCTGCTGCAAGGCCGCTTGCGAGCTGGCCAGGCGCTCGGCATCAACGTCCCACAGCGCCACGTCGGCGCCCGACTGCAAAAAGCGTTGCGCCACCGCGTAGCCAATGCCGCGGGCGCCGCCGGTGACGACGGCCACGCGGTTGGAAAGATCGATCTGGTTCATGTGAAAGCCTGTTTAAAAAATTCAGCTGGCTGGCTCTGAAGCCGCGCCAGTCCCATGGAGACGAAAAACGAAAAACGGAAAACAAAAAAACAATTCAAGCGAGCCGCGCCAAACAATCGCAAGCCCCGACCCCCGCTACAGCCGTGCTGTACCGCTAGCGTCTGAGGCGCGTCGGGCCGCTTGTTGCGCCCAGGTTGAGCAGGACTGTAGACCTGCGCGTGATGCATGACCAATGAAGATTTCATCTATTACGATAGCCAAATGGAATCGCCGACAACACCCCCGAAAGCCCCGAGCGAAGAGCTGCTGATGCAGCGGCTGCAAAACCGGTTGCGGCTCAAGCACTTCGCCTTGCTGCGCACCCTGGGCGAATGCCTGAACCTGCACCTGGCCGCCGAAGAGCTCAACATGACGCAGCCCTCGGCGACCAAGCTGCTGCAAGACGTCGAGTCGCTGCTGGGTCTGCCCTTGTTCTTGCGCCATTCGCGCGGCCTCAAGCCCACGCCGCTGGGCCAGGAAGTGATTGCCTATGCGCAACTCATGCTGGGGCAGTTGGGCCATTTCACCGCCGACCTGGAAAGCAAGCGGCACGGCGGCCACGGCTTTCTGAGCATTGGCGCGATCATGGGCGCAGCGCCAGACCTGGTCGCGCCTGCCGTGGCGCGCATGAAAATCCGCTACCCGAAACTGACCATCCAGGTGCTGGGCGACACCAGCGACCAGGTGATGCAGCTGATGGAGGCGCATCAGCTGGAGCTGGCGATCTGCCGGTTCAGCGCCGCCGGCCAACACGCGCATTTCAATTTCGAGGCGCTGGGCAACGAAAAACTGCTGTTCGTCGTCGCGCCCCACAACCCGCTGGTGCAAAAGCCGCCGGCCAGCATTGCCGACCTGAACAACGAGGCCTGGGTGGTTCAGCCGCTGTCGAGTCCGTCGCGGGTTTTGCTGGAGCGAGAATTCGCCAGTCAGAACTTGCCGCGCCCGGGCAACCTCATCGAGTGCAGCTCCATCTTTGCGGCGCTGCAAATCGTGCAGCAAACCAATGCCGTGACGCACCTGCCCGAGCCCGTGGTGCGGGAAGCCCTGCAAGCCGGCCGCGTGGTCGCCTTGCCACTGATCCACCATGTGGCCCTGCCGGAATACGGCTTGCTCACGCGGCGCGGCGCGCGTCTCTCGCCAGCGGCCGAGGAGTTCATCGAGACCGTGCGCGGCCTGCTTGCCGAGGGCGCACCGGCCGGCGCCAGGCGTCAGCGCGCCAGGTCTGCGGGCTGAAGCTCAGTAGTGCGGCGGCAAATCATCGAGCAGCCGGGCCGCGCCTGCGCCTGCGCTTTCAGGCCGCTGCTAACGCAGTTGCCGCAGTTCATGAAGCAGCGCATCTATTTGTCCTTGCTGGCGCACGATCACCAAATTGAGCTGGTCCAGCAAGTCTTCGGTAAAGCTGGCCTTGATCTCCAACTCGGTCAGTCGCTGGCTGGTGGGGTCTTCGGTGTTCATCGTTGGGTTTCGCGCGTCTTTGAAGTGGGACAGCCGCAAGGGCTGGCTGATGATAGGTCCACCGGCTGCCCGAGGTCCGGCGAGGACGCGCCAGCCTGCAGGCCGCTGGTTCAGGTGCAAAGCCACGGCGTTACCGCGGCTGGCAGATCGCTGATCTATATTCCGTGCATGCTGTGTTCCATTCTTGTCACTCGCACCCAGGCCCGAAAAGCCACCTTCCATGGCTGATGCTGCGCCAGTGCCTGACGCAGCTGGCGCCGACGAGCAGGCCGGCGGCCGGGCGGACGTGCCCTGGCGGGAGGCTTTTCGCTTCTGGCTGAAACTGGGCTTTGTGAGCTTTGGCGGTCCTGCCGGCCAGATTTCCATCATGCACCAGGAGCTGGTGGAGCGCCGGCGCTGGATCTCGGAGCAGCGCTTCCTGCATGCGCTGAACTACTGCATGCTCTTGCCCGGCCCCGAGGCGCAGCAGCTGGCCACGTACATCGGCTGGCTGATGCACCGCAGCTGGGGCGGCATCGTGGCCGGCACGCTGTTCGTATTGCCGTCGCTGGTGCTGCTGGTCGGCTTGTCCTGGCTGTACATGGCTTTTGGCCACCTGCCGCTGGTGGCAGGTCTGTTCTACGGCATCAAGCCGGCGGTCACGGCCATCGTCTTGCAGGCAGCGCACCGGATTGGCTCCCGGGCCCTGACCAACCGCCTGCTGCTGTCGCTCGCCGCGCTGTCCTTTTTGGCCAGCTTCGCCCTGCAAATTCCTTTTCCTTTCATCGTGCTGGTGGCCGCCGGCCTGGGTTACGCCGGCGGCCAGCTGGCGCCAGCGCTGTTTCAGACCGGCGGCGGGCATGGCAGCCAAGCCCGGCATCAAGGCCCGTCGCTGATTGACGACCACACGCCAACGCCCGCGCACGCGCGCTTTGCCTGGCCGCGTCTGGCCAAGGTCTGCGCCGCCGGGCTGCTGCTCTGGGCAGTGCCCATGGGCTTGCTGACGGCGGTCTGGGGCTGGGATCAGGTCTTCACGCAGATGAGCTGGTTTTTCACCAAGGCGGCTTTGCTGACCTTTGGCGGCGCCTACGCCGTCTTGCCCTATGTCTACCAGGGCGCGGTGGAACAGCAGGCCTGGCTCACGCCGCTGCAAATGATCGACGGGCTGGCCCTGGGTGAAACCACGCCGGGGCCCTTGATCATGGTCGTGGCCTTTGTGGCCTTCGTGGGCGCTTATGTGCAGGCGCCTTTTGGCGCCGATGGGGTTTTTCTGGCCGGTGCGCTGGCCGCGACTCTGGTGACCTGGTTCACCTTTCTGCCGTCTTTTGTGTTCATCCTGGCCGGCGGGCCGCTGGTTGAAAGCACCCGCAAGAACTTGACATTCACCGCGCCCTTGACCGCCATCACAGCGGCGGTGGTCGGCGTGATCCTGAACCTGGCGCTGTTTTTCGGCTACCACGTCTTCTGGCCGCGCGGGCTGACTGGCGCGCCTGACTTCGCTTCAGTGGTCATCGCCCTGGCCGCGGGCCTGGCGCTGTTTCGCTACAAGCGCAGCGTGATCGAGGTCATCGCGGCTTGCGCTGCGGTGGGTCTGGTCACGGCGCTTTGGCATTGAGGCCGGGCGGGCGCACGCACCGGGTGTATAAGCTAGTCCCTTTCGGGTTTTCGCCCTGTCCCTGAACAGCGCGCAAAACCCTGAACCCGACAACGTCAGGCGCTGAACGCGCTACCAACCAAGGAAGCTCCGACATGGGCGCGCAGTGGAAAGCAAAAGGCAAGGAATTGGCGGCCAACGCCAGAGGCAAGCTGTTTGGCCGGCTGGCCAAGGACATCATGATCGCGGCCCGCAACGGGGCTGATCCAGCGTCCAATGCGCGGCTGCGGCTGGTCGTCGAGCAAGCCCGCAAGGTCTCGATGCCCAAGGACACGGTCGAGCGCGCCATCAAGAAGGGCGCAGGTCTGACAGGCGAGTCCGTGCATTTCGAGCATGTGATCTACGAAGGCTTTGCGCCGCACCGTGTGCCGGTCATGGTCGAGTGCCTGACCGACAACCTCAACCGCACCGCCCCCGAGATGCGGGTGCTGTTTCGCAAGGGCCAGCTCGGCACCTCGGGCTCCGTGTCCTGGGACTTTGACCATGTGGGGATGATTGAAGCCGAACCCGCCGCGCCCGGCGCCGACGCCGAACTTGCCGCCATTGAAGCGGGCGCGCAAGACTTCGAGCCCGGCGAGGAAGACGGCACGACGCTGTTTCTGACCGATGCGACCGACCTGGATCTGGTCAGCCGTGCCTTGCCCGCACAAGGCTTTTCGGTGCTGTCCGCCAAGCTCGGCTACAAAGCCAAAAACCCGGTGGACCCGGCAAGCCTGAGCGCCGAACAGCTTGAAGAAGTCGAGGCCTTTTTGGCCGCCATTGACGGCAATGACGATGTGCAAAACGTCTTTGCTGGTCTGGCTGGCTAGAGCCGGGCGGGGCCGCACAGCATCCGGCAGGGTCGGTAGGAGCCGACGCCATCCCGGCCATCCCGGTGAGCCGGCACGCGCTTGATCAGCGGTAAAACGCCTCGACCTTGCCCTTGAGCTTGAGCAGCAGCGGCTGGCCGCGACGGTCGCGCGCCTTGCTGGCCGCCACTTTCACCCAGCCTTCGCTGATGCAGTACTCCTCGACATCGAGGCGCTCCTTGTCATTCAGGCGGATCCCGACATCGCGCTCGAAAACGGCCGCCACGTGGTAGGGGCTGCGTGGGTCAACGGACAGACGGTCAGGCAGGGCTGGGACATCGGCGGCTTCGGTCATGCTTGTATTTGGTTCGCCCAGCGAAAAATCGCAGCGCTTGTGATCAAGGAAGTGGCCTGTTCGCGGGATTCGAGCAGGCCGATTCAAGACGCGAATTATCCACGGCCGACCTGACCCCACCGCGCTGAATCCCCCGCGTTGCGCATGCCGGCCAAGGCTGGCGGCAGAGCGGCCGATGCTGGTGGACTGGCAGGTGCCCGAGCCAGATAGCGATGAGACGACTCGGCAAATTCGCGAACGGGAGTCTGCGCAGCCGGCCGCCAGGCGTTTGCCCTTCAGTGCACTCATGGCGCGCGCAACGGCGGGAAACAGGGAAAAATGCGAAGCCGCTGGCATGGACCACTACCCGACCAAACCGATGCCCACCCAAGAACTGGTGGACGTGCTCTCGCGCTGGCCAGATGCGCAAGCCGCCGAAGGGCATCCGGCTTACCGGATGGAGACCGGGGCCAGCGCCCGGTTGAGACTGGCCTCGCCACGACCGTGAACGGCCACGCTGTAATTTGAGATGGTGTCCTGTCTGGCGGTGTTGAGCAACTGGTTGACGATTTGCGTCGATGTTGCCTTGGTGAACTTGCTGCCCAGCAAGGCCCCGTAGCCCGCGACGATGGGCGCGGCAAACGAAGTGCCATGCAAGCCCGTCTGGCTGCCCGCAACGCCCACGACCAGAAATTGCTGTTGAATGACGGGGTCAGCGCCGGCCATATTGGAGTACGAAGCCAGACTCGCCTGGTCTGCAAGGCTGCCGTTGCTGCTCAGGGCGCCGACAAAGATCGACGCCTTTGTGCCCTTCAGGGCTTGATTCAGAAAATCCACATCACCAGCAGCATTTGCTCCTCCAATGGCAATGGCGTCATTGCCGGCCGCCTTGGAAATGATGGCCGAACCATTGGCCGCGTGACTGATGATTGATTTCTCCCTTTGGTTCCATCTGATTTTCGACAGGGCGTATCCGGCTGGCGCGTACATGCTGTAACTCAGATTCAATACATTCAAACCGCGTGCCAGCCGAACCGCCGTGCTCAACGTGAAGTCGTGCATCTTCATCGTGGCCAGAGGCGCCACCAGACTTGCTTCCCGGGACGTCCACTCGCCGTGGCGCAAGAACTGCCCGGAACCGGACAAATTGCCGTCATAACGCGCTTTGCTCTTGAAGTCATCCACCACGGTGATCGTGACACCCTGGCCCTTGTAACCCAGGCCCCAGGCCTCGCCGACCTCGGAACTCATCCAGGACCGCAGGGGCGGCGAGGCGGCGCTGGTTTGAATCACCGGCTCCTGCGCCAGCGCGGCGCCCGACAGCAGCACGGCCACTGCCAGCATGGGAATATTGATATTTGCTTGCATGAGTGCTCCGGGAATTAATTACAGTTAATGTCAAAAATGAAGCGACAACTGGATCTGAATCTGGTTCTGGTTGTATGGTTTTTCATGCACCAGGTATTTCAGGGTTTCAGCAGGCTCCAGGGTGGAAGCCGCCAGCCGGCAATTTACTTCCTGAACACCACCAATATCGCCATAGTCTGCGCGGCAGCTTTTCTCTTTCAATGTGCCGCCCAGCAAGGTGGTAGCCTTGATGGAAAAGACGGTATTTTTCGTTGGTGCAGCCTGAAAAACCACCCCGACTTTCAGGCTGGGCGCAAGGGTGTATTTTTCACCCCGCTCGCCAGTGCTGCCGCCCCAAATAACACCCAAATGGGGCGTCAGCGGGGTCATCCAGGCCATGCCGGTATCTCTCCAGGTGCTGCTGTACCAGCGGTGAAAACTGACCCAGGCACCCTGCGCAGATTCAAAACCGCCGCTGCGAAATTGAAGCAGTTTCCTGGCGAGATCCGAGTCCTGCCTTACTTCAACAAGATGCGTTCGCTGAAAAATTGCCCCGCTGGCAGCGCTCAGGCTTGCCCCGTCCTCGGCTGCCATGGCAACGCCGAATGCCAGCCACCATGAACCCCAAAGCGAGCCGCGAAAGGCCCGGGGAAACCGGGGAAACCGGGGAAACGAGGGCAACCGCAGAAGCCGGGGGAAACCGCCGCGGGCCGAGTCGAAATTATTCAAAAAATCCATTTGGAGAGCGGCTTTTTCAATATGTTTCGATATGTTTTTATATGTTTCAATATTATTTGGAACAGCTTCAGCAAAGAACAGTTTATTTTAATTCGGGCTGCCGCGCGCAACAATAAGAATCATGCCGGAGAAAAGTTAAAGCCGCCGGCGTCTCCGACCTCAAATTACCGGGACAGCCTGTGTGAACCAGCTCTTTCCGGACTGCAAGACGGACGTCGCGCGGCGGATCTCAGGGTAGATGCGGGGACAAACCGCTCGATCGGCGCACCAAACTAGGCGCATGACGCAATTTCAGGTGATCGTGCTGGCCACGCCGGTATTTCTAATGCTCATCGCACTTGAATACGCCTGGGGCAGGCGGCGCGAGCGCCTGGGCACCGGCCGCAACACCTACCAGCTCAACGACAGTCTGGCCAGCATCAGCCTGGGCGTGCTCAGTCAGCTTGGCGGTGTCTTTAGCAAACTGCTTTCCGTGGGTATTTACGGGCTGGTTTTCCAGGCGGTCGCACTGGCTCCAGCCACTGACTTTTGGGGCACCTGGTACGGCGTGCTCTTGGCGCTGGTTTTTTATGATTTTTGCTATTACTGGCTGCACCGGGCGGGCCACCGCAGCGCAGTTTTCTGGGCCGCCCATGTCGTTCACCATCAAAGCCAGCATTACAACTTGTCAACCGCCTTGCGCCAGACCGGCAGCGGCGTGTTGCTGAGCTGGATTTTTTACCTGCCGATGGCCGTGGCCGGCGTGCCTCCGCTTATTTTTGGCATCGTGGCACTGGTCGATTTGCTCTACCAGTTTTGGGTTCATACCGAACAAGTCGGCAAGCTGGGCTGGTTTGACCGGGTTTTTTGCTCGCCCTCGAACCACCGCGTGCACCACGCCGTCAACGACACCTATGTTGACAAGAACTACGGCGGTATTTTGGTGCTTTGGGACCGCTGCTTTGGCACTTTCGAGCAGGAAAAAGAGCGCTGCGTTTACGGCACCCGCAGCCCGCTCGACAGCCTGGACCCGCTCTGGGCCAATCTCGAGGTTTACGCGGACTTGCTGCAAACCAGCTGGCGTGCCCGGCGCTGGCGCGACAAGTTTGCAGTCTGGCTCAAGCCCCCGGGCTGGCAGCCTGCCGACGTGGCGGCGCGCTTTCCAAAACCGGCTTTTGATTTGTCTCAGCTGCGTCCGTTCGAGCCGGTCACAAGACCCGCCGTCCAGTGGTTTTGCAGCTTGCAGTTTGTCGCTTTGCTGGGCGGGGTTGCAGCGGTTTTGTGGTTCGCCGAGCGCTGGCCGCTGCACCAGACTCTGGTTCTGAGTCTGGCGCTGACCAGTGCTTACTGGGCGATTGGTGCGGCCCTGCAAGGCCGGATCGGCATGTTGTTCGTCTTGACGATCGAATCCGCCGCCCTGAGCACGGTCAGTAGCGCGCTGGAATGGCCCTGGCTGCACCTGGTTTTCAAGCCCTTGACGCTGTTGCTGGCGATCGGCTGGGTCGCAGCGCGCGGTCGAACCCACGCGCAAACGCGGCGCTCGCGCGCTCTGCTGCTATGCGCCCTCGCGGCTTGTCTGGCGGGCGATGTGCTGCTGATGCTGCCCGGCGATCACTTCATCGCCGGTCTGGCCTGTTTTTTGGTGGCCCATGTGTTTTTTCTGGTGATGTTTGGCCAGGGCCTGCCGTGGCTGCCGAGTCGCCCCGCGCTGCTTGGCACCTTGGGCAGCGCGGCGGCCGTGTACGCCTGGCTCCTGCCTGGTCTGGACGGGCCCCTCCTTCAGCTGGCCGTGGTCGTTTATGGGCTGGCGATTGCGCTGATGGCGGCACAGGCGCTGGGGCGCGCGCAGGTGCTGGCTGACGCGCACGCGCGACTGGCAGCGCTTGGTGCCTGCCTGTTCATGCTCAGCGACGGCCTGCTCGCCATAGACCGGTTTGTGCACCCGCTGCCCCTGGCGCCGTTCTGGGTGCTGGCGAGCTATTACCTGGCGCAGTTGTTGATGATCCACAACGCCGCGGCTGGCGTGGCAGACGGTTAGCTGCGACCCGCCCGGTGTGCAAATGCCTTCTTGCCCCTGTGTCTGAGCCAAGCGGGCAAGCTACTCCTGGCTCCAGCGCATTCGCCCATCCCCTTGCGATATTCGGGATTCCACGGGATTGACCAAGGGCAGGAGGCTGTCTATGGTTGATCGCTTTATCACCA